>JAAYDS010000015.1 GCA_012729155.1 Chloroflexota bacterium
CGGCCCATGGGGCGCTCGCCAAAGAGCATCAAGATCAGTGGCGCCAGGGCGAACACGACGTAGAGGAGGAGCCACAGCACTCCCATGCGTTTGTCGCTCGGTTTCATCGTCACCTCAGCTGTTATTGTCGTAACTCGGTCGAGATTGTCAGGAATAGTATAGCGCAGGTTAGGCCAAAGGACAAGAGAATCGTACCGGCGAGGTGAGATGACCGTCTAGTTGTGATGCGTCTTCTTTTTACGCTGCCCGTTAGGCGATGTGCTATAATGCGTATATCTGAAGTGGAACAGCGACTGATAAAGCGTATCGCCTCACGTTTCGGCCGCAGGGCCAGACAGGGAGAAAGCCCGAACATGGGGATGCGTCAGGGATTCTCTGTGCGCGGCCGACTGCTGTGCACGCGTGTATCCTCTGCTCTAGAGGTCGGCGTCATCGTGGCGCTGTTGGTCATTGCTGGGCTGTACGCCGCAAGCGCGCTGGACGACGAGGGACTGCAGGACTATGGTTCGTTCATCGCAAGCGGCAGTGCGGCTGTAGAAGGGCGTAACCCGTATGGAGAAGACGAGCCGCTGGTCCTCGTCCAGCCAGTCGCAGGGTCCGACCCTGTTCGAAACCCCAACCTGAACCCCCCGATCAGTGTGCTAGGCTTTTCGGCCCTCGCAAGGTTCGATCCCACAAAGGGGTTGATGTGGTGGCGGGTCGCGACGCTGCTCATGCACCTAGCAGCCATAGCTCTCGCAGCGGCATCTGCCAGAATGCGCATCCCCAAGCCTCGGTTCGCGTGGGCGCTGGCCGTATTCTGTCTCTGGGAAACAGTCCGCTGGGGGCAGGTTTATGCGATCGTGGAGGTGCTGGTGGCTCTAGCACTACTGGGGCTACTCCGGAAGCGCCCGACGACCGCAGGAGCTGCAATTGGCTTGGCCGTTGCTATCAAGCCGAACCTGGCGCTCTGGCTGCTCGCGCTGCTCGCAGCCAGGCAATACCGTGCGTTCATTAGTGCCGCGTTGGCCTTCCTCGTGGCATGGGCAATCCCCTTGGCCGTTTACGGGGCAGAGATCTATTTGCAGTGGATCGACGCGGCCCGCAGCTATGCGGGCGCGCTGCGGAACGCCAACGGCTCTATACCCAGCTTGATGGCGCTCCTTGGGGCATCGCGATTGATGAGCTATGGCATTGCGGGGACCCTGACAGCAGGCACGCTCGTACTCGTGTGGCGCAGGCCTGGCAACCTAGACTTGGCGAACGAGACAGGCCTTGCGCTGTCCATTCTGGCGGCGCCAGTCGCCTGGGCCGGGTATTCGATTCTGCTAGTTCCTTCGCTACTGACTCGCTCGTGGGATAGAGCGACACGGGTAGCGATCGTCCTGTTACTCTTCCCCTGGGCCATACCGTTGTGGCCGGCAGGCTGGCCCCTACTCATTTTGCTGATTCGTAGCCTCTGGGTGCTGGCCCGAGGCGCTAGCCAAACGCAAGCTGCGACCTCTCGTGCAGAGCCAGAATAAGCCGAGCCTCACCCCACCC
>JAAYDS010000117.1 GCA_012729155.1 Chloroflexota bacterium
CCAGCGCTTTTGAGCAGCCACCGAGATGGCCACAGTTTGCCCTGGCTCTCGTAGCAGGCGGATCAATCGCCACTGCAGTGCTGCCGATGTCGGGACGAGCAGCCCGAACCTGGGCGATGGCTTGTAGCTTGAGCCTGGGGCTGGCACCGGCACTCAATTGGCAACCCGCCCTGGCCTGCCCTATCTGGACTCAGGGGCTCGCGTGGCTGGCACTGCCTGATCATGCTCAACCATCGCTGGCACAGCGTTTGCTGGCCGCGGGTTCTGTGTTCCTCGCCGCGCTATCCTCTAGCTACTGGCCCTAAAGCCGATGCCTACAACCCTTGTCGTGCTGGCCATCGCGCTCGTCACCGCCGCCGTTGCCTACTATCTGCTTGTCACAACCGAGGGCACCTACCTCGGCGCCCGTGTCGTCGCATTGCTCTACGATTGGTCGGCGCGTTCGTATGACCGCATCAAGAACTTGCATGTGGTCAATGAGGCCCGGCATATCGGCATCCCCCTCAGTGAACGACTGATGACGCTAGGTGTCAGCCGCCTGCTTGATGTCGGTTGTGGCACGGGGCGCGTAGCCTCGGCTTTGCGCCTTGCGGGCGACTATCAGGGCACAATCATCGGACTGGACCGGTCGCGAGGCATGTTGAGCCAGGCTGCCGAACGACTGTGCCCTGCAGACGACCCCACCCACCTCATGATTGGCGATGCCCAGCATGTGCCACTGGCCGATGCCTCGGTTGGTGCTGTGACGTGCCTCGAGGCGATCGAGTTTTTCCCCAGCCCACGAGACGCCATGGCCGAGTTCTGGCGCGTGCTAGAGCCAGGGGGGCTGTTGCTTACGTCGAACCGTGTAGGCATGGACGCTGGCTGGCTCCCGTTTCGACATGTGGGGCGCGGCAAACTCGAGGCGCTGGTGCAAGCCACTGGATTCGTGGCGGTTGACACAGAGCGCTGGCAGGTGCATTATGACTTGATCTGGGCGCTCAAGCCTCATACCAGCGCACGTTCGGAGTAGCGAATGAAGTGCGATCTACTATCACTGGCCGATCTTGATCCGGAGCAGGTGCACGACCTGATGGCTCTGGCCATCGAGCTCAAGGCTGAACTTGCAGCGGGTGGCAATGGCCCCGTTCTCGCCAGCAAGTCGCTCGCTATGGTTTTCCAGAAGCCATCTTTGCGTACGCGCGTTTCGTTCGAGATGGGTATGCAGCAGCTCGGGGGGCATGCGCTGTATATCGCACCCGCCGAGATAGACCTAGGCCATCGCGAGAGCGTAGCCGATGTGGCCCGTGTGCTGGCCCGCTACGTCGATGGCATTATGGCCCGCGTGTATGCCCACGACGACGTCGTACAACTCGCACGATGGGCGTCAGTGCCAGTCATTAACGGCCTATCAGATCTGGTGCACCCTTGCCAGGGACTGACAGACCTGCTCACCATCCAGGAAAAGCTTGGCCGATTACGGGGCGTACACCTGACGTATGTGGGCGACGGCAACAACGTCCTACATTCGCTGCTCTATGCGGCTGCGCTAACGGGCATGAAGCTGACCTATGCCACACCGGCAGGGTACGATCCCTTGCCTGAGGTCGTGTCAAAAGCCAGCGATCTGGCCACGGCCACCGGTGCTACCATCTGTGCCGAGCGCGACGCCAAGCGCGCTGTCAGAGGCACCGATGTGATCTACACCGACACCTGGACAAGCATGGGCCAAGAGGCCGAGGCAGCCGAGCGGCGCCATGTCTTTCCGGCCTATCAGGTGAACGATGATCTGCTGTCTGCGGCCGGGTCGCAAGCCGTCGTAATGCATTGCCTGCCCGCTCATCGCGGCGAAGAGATCACCGATGCGGTGGCCGACGGCGAGCGCTCATGGTTGTTCGATCAGGCTGAAAACCGACTGCACGCCCAGAAGGCGGTGCTGGTGAAGCTACTGCGAGGCTGATTTGGCTGCCAATCTGTTCTGGATCCTGTCTAGGATTAACCTCAGCAGCTTGCTCGACATTGTGCTGGTTGCTGCGGTGATCTATGGCGCTCTCAGGCTGCTGCAGGGCACGCAAGCGGTGCAGCTCTTGCGTGGCGCCATCATCCTCGCGATCCTGATTGCCCTGGTGGGCAGCATCTCGCAGCTCACGGCCTTTAGCTGGTTGCTGCGGAGCGGCGGGCAGGCGCTACTCGTCATCGTGGCTATTGTGCTGCAGCCCGAGCTACGACGTGCTCTCGACCGCGTAGGCCGTGCCGGCACCAGTTGGTTCCCGTGGACCAACCGTGAGGGACACAACGAGCAAGTGGTGCGCAACCTTGCGTTGGCCTGCGAACGTCTGTCGGCACAGCGCCACGGTGCGCTGATCGTGATCGAGCGTGAGACCGGCTTACAGGATCGCATCGAACAGGGCGTTCAGCTCGACTCATCTGTTGAGGCAGAGCTGTTACAGACGATCTTTTTCCCCAAGACGCCACTGCACGACGGTGCCGTGGTCATCCGTGGGGCTCGCATCGTCGCGGCAGCGGTGGTGCTGCCGCTGGCCGAGGCGATCGTCTCTGACACCCACCTCGGAACGAGGCATCGCGCTGCTGTTGGCATCACCGAGCAGACCGATGCCATAGCCGTGGTGGTGTCAGAGGAGACAGGCATCATCTCGGTGGCCCGCAACGGCCGTATCGTGCGCCACTTGGACGCGCGATCGCTAAGCAACCTACTGATGGCGCTGCTGTCGTCTTCAGGCGAACAGCGGCGGCAGCGGCGAGCCACATCAGGCCGCCCCAGCGACGCGTCATAGTCGGGAGTCTATTCGTGCTACCTCGCAGAATCTTTAACCACATGAGCACCGCCGTGCTAGCCCTGGTGCTGGCCTTGTTCGTGTGGCTTGTTGCCAACTATGAGCAAGAGCGCCCCCGCAAAGACCGGTTCCCAGAGCCGATACCGATTCAAGTACAGAATCGGCCAGACGACGTCGTCGTCATCAACAAGCCTGCAACTACTGTAGAGGTGGAGATCCGCGCCTTTGCATCGAGTTGGGAGACGCTGACCAACGACAGCTTTGTGGCCACCGCTGACTGGTCTGACCTCAGCACCGGTGTCAACATTGTGCCGGTCCAGGTTGTCTGCACTGATCGCACGGTGACCATCGAGGATGTGCATCAGGACAGTGTCATCGTGCAGGTCGAGCCACTCGTCTCGCGCGAAGTGCCGGTGACCATCGACGTGACCGATAGAGACGAGCTGCCCCTGGGCTACGACGCCATGGCGCCCAGCATCCAGCCCGTTGCCGTAACCCTTTCTGGCGCTCGTTCGGCGGTAGATGCGGTGGTGCGCGTGGCGGGCAGCGTTTCGGTTGCCAACCAGCGCACGACATATGAAGAGACGGTGCGCGTGCGAGCCCTAGACAGCGAGGGCAGGACCGTCGACACCGTCAAAGTCGAGCCCACCGACGTGACCGTACGTGTGGTGGTGCAAAAGCGCGAGAACTTTCGCGAGGTGGCCGTCCGTGCCCGCACCAGCGGCGTCCCCGCGCGCGGTTATTTCGTGAGCAGCGTCAGCGTTTCGCCCTCGACGGTGACGGTGTTCGGGCCGCCAGACACCATCGATGCGATGGGCAGCGTCGTCGATGCAGCCGGAGAGATCGATACCACCGGCGTCACGCGCAGCTTTGCAGACCGGCTGCCTCTATCGCTACCTGCAGGTGTGCAGGTGTATGGCGCTCCTGTCGACCAGCCTTTTGAGGTCACCGTTAGCATCGGCATCGATCCGGTCATCGGGGGCACGACTGTAGAGCTGCCGCTGCGCATCGTCGGTTTGGGCGAAGGGCTATCAGCAGATGTGTCGGTGCCGGTCGTCGATGTGCTCTTGACGGGGCCATCGGCTATTCTGGACACCTTACAAACGAACCTGCTGGATGCGACTATCGACGTGTCCTCGCTCGGCGAGGGCACCCACCAGTTACGTCCTCGTGTCAACAAGGTCGCCGGCGCAGACTCGCCGCTGCAGCAACTCACTGTCAAAGAGATTCTGCCAGAGATGGTGCAGGTGACGTTGGCGCGCATGCCAACCACCACGCCAGGAGCCGCCCGTACGCTTGCGCCCACCGTAACGCCAACGACTGCGCCCACCCGTACACCGCAGTCTAGCACCGCACCCTGAGCAGAAGGAACGATATGCCACGCAAACCACTGGTAGCCCTGGTGGGCCGGCCCAATGTAGGCAAATCCACCTTGTTTAACCGCCTGATCGGTGAGCGCCGCGCCATCGTCGAAGACCTGCCCGGCACCACGCGAGACCGCATCTATGGCGATGTCGAATGGGGCGGCAAGGTTTTCTCTCTGGTCGACACTGGTGGTCTGGTGTTGGGCGAAACCGATGAGATTACGCTGCAGGTGCGCGCCCAGGCAGAACTGGCCATCGAAGAGGCCGACGTCATCGTTATGCTCGCTGACATCACCGAGGGCTTGACCGGACCAGACCACGAGATCGCCGACATTCTGCGGCGCACCGCAAAACCGGTGGTGCTGACAATCAACAAGGCTGACAATCTCAAACGTGAGATGGCCATCCACGAGTTCTATGCGCTGGGGTTGGGCGAGCCCCTGGCGATCTCAGCCGAGCGTGGCCTGGCATCGGGCGACCTGCTCGATCAGATCGTCAATGCGCTCCCGGAACTTCCGGATGAGGAAGACGAGCCCGAGACGCTGCACATCGCACTGGTGGGTCGCACCAACGTGGGCAAGTCGTCCTTGCTGAATCGCCTCACCGGTGAAGGACGATCGATCGTGAGCGCTGTACCAGGCACCACACGCGATGCCATCGATACTCGGCTTCGCTTTGACGAGCGCGACGTGGTGCTCATCGACACAGCTGGCATTCGCCGTCGTGGCAAGGTCGAGGTCGGCATCGAAAAGTACAGCGTGCTCCGCTCAATGCGTGCCATCTCACGCGCTGATGTCGTACTGCTGCTGCTCGACGCCACCGACGGTGTAACCGCGCAAGACGCGCACATTGCCGGCTACATTCTAGAAGAGGCGAAAAGCGTGGTGGTGCTGGTGAACAAGTGGGACGCCATTGAAAAGGATACCCACACCATGCCCACGTTCACCGAGTACGTGCGGCGTGAGCTTCGTTTTATGGATTATGTGCCCATCCTGTTCATCTCGGCCTTGACGGGACAGCGCGTCAATACGATCTTGCCCCTCGCCTTACGCATCGATTCTGAGCGGCGTACGCGCCTGTCCACCTCGGCGATCAACGATATGATCCGAGATGCCACCGCGAGGCGCTCTCCACCCACCAAGTGGGGCAAGAAGCTGCGCATTTACTACGGGACCCAGGCCGACTCAGTGTCTCCGCCAACCTTTGTCTTTTTTGTCAACGATACGAAGCTGGTGCATTTTGGCTACCAGCGTTATCTAGAGAACCAGCTGCGGCTGCGCTTCAAGTATGAGGGCACGCCGCTCCGGTTGGTTTTCAGGGGGCACAAGCGCGACTAGCCATCGGGCGGGCTATGAAGCCCGCCCATCTGTGCTCGCTAAGGCATAGAGGGCACTGCCCCGACTACCTGCCCACGCATCGACCAGGGTCCTGTCCATTCGAGGCGCACCAGCGCCATACGTCCCAGCCAGTCTTCATCTGCCTCAAAGAACACGAGTTTGTTGGTACGTGTGCGCCCACGCCACCGGCCGCGCTGCTGACCATCGACGAGGACCTCGATGGTCTGGCCCAGCAGTTGAGCGTTGATCTCGCCCGCAATCTGCTCCTGAAGCATCTCGAGCTTCAGGCGACGGCGCTCCTTCACGTCAGGGGACACATCGTCTGGCCAGGTGGCCGCCACTGTGCCGGGTCGGGGTGAGTAGGCGGCGATGTGCACCAGGTCAAAGCGCGTCTCACGCACGAGCCTGAGCGTGTTCTCGAACTGCGCCTCGCTCTCCCCAGGAAAGCCCACGATGATGTCGGTGTTGATGGACCCGTCTGGCGTGGCCGCACGGATGCGCTGCACCAGGTCACGAAAGCGCTCTACGGTATAGCCGCGCCCCATGCGGCGCAGCACCTCATCATCTCCCGACTGCACAGCCAGCTCCCAGCTCGGGCAGACACGCGGTAGCGCTGCCACAGTGTCGATGAGCGCCTGTGTCATCTCGCGAGGGTGTGATGTCAAGAACCGGATCCGCGCCAGCCCCTCGATGGCGTGAACGGCACGCAGCACCGCCGCGAGGTCGGTGCCATCCGCGAGATCGAGACCGTACGCGTCCACATTCTGCCCAAGCAGCGTTACCTCGCGTGCTCCGCGTGCCACCAAAGCCTGTACGTCGGCAACAACCTCGTCGATCGGACGGCTGTGCTGTGCGCCGCGTCGCAGCGCGACAATACAGTAGGTGCAGCGATGGTCGCAGCCATAGCTCACCGGCACCAACTCGGCCACCTGCGGCGCTGTGGAGACCTCGCCCCCAGCCAGGCCCCAAAGATGCTCCACCTCCCAGCGATCTAGCCAGGCAGCCAACCCGTCGAGGTCAGAGGGGCGGAAAAAGGCGTCCACGTACGGATAGTCGCGCTGGAGGGCCTCGATATCGCCCACAAAGCAGCCCATCACAGCCAGAGCGCGCTGGCGAGGGCCGGCTTTTAGTGGTCGCAGCGAGCTGAGACGCCCCAGCACTCTATCTTCTGCACTTTGGCGCACCACGCAGGTGTTGAGGATCAAAAGGTCGGCTCGCTCGGGCGTTGGCGTAGCTCGATAACCCCGCGAGTCGAGCTCTTCCGCCACATGTCGGGCATCCGCCTGATTCATCTGACAACCGATATTCCACAGATAGTAGCGCAGGATCGCTGACATGGTCACACCACCTCGGCCGTGAGTGGCTCGCTAGCCTCTCGGGAGCCGGCTGGCAGCACA
>JAAYDS010000118.1 GCA_012729155.1 Chloroflexota bacterium
AGGTCTGATTTGGTCGCGGCGAGTCGCGTGCAGTGGACGCGAGACTGTTGCCCAGCGCCCACACCCGTCACCTGCCCACGGTGGGCCAGGCACACCGAGTTAGACTGCGTGTATTTGAGGGCGATGGTGGCTACGATCAGGTCGCGCATGGCATCGGCGGAGATCTCAGCTCTGGCTGATACGATGCTGGCGAACAGGGCGGGGGTGATGGCCACATCATTGCGGCCCTGTTCAAGAGTCACACCAAAGACCTGGCGATGCTCGATGGGCGCCGGCGTATAGTCGGGGTCGATTCTCAGGACGCGGTAGGCGCCATCACGCTTGGCCTGCAGCAGCCGCAGCGCCTCGGGCGTATAGTCGGGCGCGATGACGCCGTCCGATACCTCGCGGCTCAACAGACGGGCGGTGACCTCGTCGCACGTCTCGCTGAGCGCCACCCAGTCGCCAAACGACGACATGCGATCGGCGCCACGGGCACGGGCATAGGCGGTAGCGATGGGCGACAGATCGATATCGGCGACAAAGCAGGCCCGCGCCTCGGCCTCTGACAACGGCACAGCGATGGCCGCACCCGCCGGGCTGACGTGCTTGAACGAGGCCGCCGCAGGCTGCCCCAGCGCCGCTGAGAGCTCTTTGACCAACTGCCAGGCGTTGAGGGCGTCGAGCAGGTTGATGTACCCTGGCGTCCCCGACAGCGCCTCGAACGGCAGCTCGCCCTGTTCCATATACACACGGGCAGGCCGCTGGTGAGGGTTCATGCCATAGCGCAGAGTCATCTCGCTCGCCATCTCGCTCAAGCCTCCTGAATGCCGTCATCGTCCGGCGTCTAGCTACCAGTGCAGGATAGCGAGGGCCTGGGATGGTGTCAACTCCTGCGACCATGTCTCATCGGCGCAGCAGAAGGCCGGTTTGACCGCTGGGTGCCATCAACGGTAAGATCGCTCTACTCCAGCGGGCAGCACGCAGAGAGGTGCTCGTACGTCGATGACACAGTTCACTCTTGGCATCAACTTGGGCTTTGCCACCAATCGCTGGCCCGAACCCGAGGTGTGGGCGCGCCTGGTGGCCAACGATTTGGGTCTACGCTCGGTGCAGCTCGTGGCCGACCTGCTAAACCCCTTCTGGCCCGATGACGTTCTCGAGCGGCAGATCGAGCGGGTGCTTGAGGCCACCCAGCGGTATGGGCTGACCATACACTCGCTGATGACCAGTACCTATACACGGGTGAACCATCTTTTGTATCCGCATCCCGAGTTGCGGCAGGCCTGGCTAGACTGGTTTCATCGCTTTATCGACATCGGGGCGCGGCTGGGCGTAGAGGCTGTCGGCAGCCACTTTGGCATTCTTTCGATGACCGACCAGGCCGACGATGCGGCCCGCCGCGAGCGGCTCGACAAAGGCGTGCTTTCGTGGCAGGCCCTGACGCGCCACGCTGCCGATGCTGGCCTGCGTTATCTGTTCTATGAGACGATGTCGATCCCCCGCGAGTTGGGGCACACCATCGACGAGGCCCGCCAGCTCTGGTCGTGGGTCAACGAAGACGCCGCCGTGCCGCTGATGCTGTGCCTCGACGTAGGGCACGCGCCTCATCCCGCCGAACGTGACCCTTATCTCTGGCTGCGTGAACTGGGCGGCATCTCACGGCTGGTGCATCTACAGCAGACCGAGGCTGGTCACTCGCGGCACTGGCCCTTTACGCCCGAGTATAACGCCACAGGCATCATCGATCCGCGCCGTGTGCTGGCTGACCTGGCCGGCACGGGCGCCAAAGAGATCTGGCTGGGGTTTGAGATCGCGCACCGCGAGCGCTTTGAGGTCGAGCCGCTGGTGCTCCCCGAGCTGGTTGAGAGCGTGCGCTATTGGCGTGAGGCGCTGCCGAAAGATGGCCCGTGGCAGCCGGAGGTGATCGCATGAGCGTCGACATGGGCGCTTTGGTGCTACACGGCCTGGGAGATATCCGCTATGAGCGCATCGCGGTGCCCGCGCCTGGGCCAGGGCAGGCGCAGATCCGCGTCGCAGCGGCCAGCATCTGCGGGTCAGACGTGCCGCGCATCTACCAGTACGGCGCCTACCACTACCCGCTCATTCCAGGCCATGAGGTCTCGGGGCGTGTGGTGGCGTTGGGGCCAGGCACGAGGGGTGGCCCCGATATCGCCGTGGGCACAGAGGTTGCGGTCAAGCCGTTGATACCCTGTGGCCATTGCGCCTACTGCCACATCGGCGCCTACGGCCAGTGTTCGGACTATGACTATCTGGGCTCGCGCTCTGACGGCGGCATGGCGGAATATCTCGTGGCGCCGGTGGACAATCTGCTGCCACTGCCCACGGGCCTCGATCCGGTGGAAGCGTCGCTCTGTGAGCCCACGGCTGTGGCGCTGCACGCGGTACGGCAGGGCGGCGTCGAGCCTGGCGACTGTGTGGCCATCATTGGCTGTGGCGCGATCGGCATGCTCATCGCCCAGTGGGTGCGCATCATGGGCGCCGATCGGATACTTCTCGTTGATGTCGACGAGGCCAAGCTCGAGATGGCACGGCGTATGTGGCTCGGCCAGACGGTTAACAGCCACAACACCGACCCGGTGATCGCAGCTCAACAGATGGGCGGCGGGTTGGGCGCTGATTTGGTGATCGAGGCTGCTGGCGCGGCCACGACGATCGAGCAGGCCTTGCAGATGGCGCGTCCGCTGGGGCGCGTTGTCGTCATGGGCAACCCCGCCGCCGACGTAACGCTTTCGCGAGCCACGGTGTCCCAGCTCTTGCGCAAAGAGCTCACAGTGCGTGGAGCGTGGAACTCGAGCTTTGTCGCCTTGCCCACTGACGAGTGGCATGTGGCGCTGCGCTATCTGGCCGACCGACGGATCGACGTCAGGCCACTCATCACCCATAGAGTGCCTCTCGCCCAGGGGGCCCAGGCCCTCGCCATGATGCAGCGCCGCGCCGAGCCGGTGGCGCGCGTGGTGCTGGTGAATGACTAGAGGAGCGCAATGAAAGCAGCCATACTTGAGGGGATCGATGCCATCCGCGTGGGGCAGGTGCCAGACCCTGTGCTCGAAGACGAGCACTGCCTCATCCTAAAGGTGCACGCCTGCGCCGTATGCGGCTCTGACATCCGCATCTGGCACCATGGCAACTCGCGCGTGCGTCCTCCACAGATCATCGGGCACGAGATTGCCGGCGAGGTGGTGGCGGTGGGTCAGGCGGTGACACGCTTTCGCGTGGGCGACCGACTGGCCACCGGCGCCGACGTGCCCTGCGGAGAGTGCATCTGGTGTCGCGATGGGCTGGGCAACAACTGCGCCATCAACTATGCGATCGGTTACCAGTTCCCTGGCGGCTTTGCTGAATACGTGCACCTCAACGCACTGACCCTGCGCACGGGAGCAGTGCACCATATCCCCGACAGCCTGACTTATTCTCAAGCGACGCTGGCTGAACCGTTGGGCTGTTGCCTCAATGGCGCCGAGATGAGCAACATTCGACCAGGTGCCACAGTGGTGGTCATAGGGGCCGGCCCGGCGGGCTGCATGTTGATGCAGCTGGCCCGCAGTATGGGCGCCCTCAAGGTGATCGCGGTGCAACGCTCTCGCGGACGGCTTAAGGCGGCGCGTGAGATCGGCGGCGCCGACATCGTCATCTGCACGCTCGATGGCGACCCGGTCCAGGCCGTGCTGGCAGCAACCGACGGCCAGGGCGCAGATGTGATCATCACTGCCACCTCGGCCATCGAGTCTCACCGGTTGGCGTTTCAGATCGCGCGGAATCGGGCGACGATCAACCTGTTTGG
>JAAYDS010000119.1 GCA_012729155.1 Chloroflexota bacterium
CAGCGGCGCGGGGGCTGGCCGTTCGCTGATGACGCTGCCCGCTGCGAGGTGAAAGCCGAGGTCTTGCAGCTCGCCATCGAGGTAGAGCTCGACGTCCGTGTCGTTGAGCAGCTTGAGCGAGATGACGCCACCCTCGCCGGGCGCAGTGGCCTCGTCTGCACGGGGCAGCAGGCCGGTGATGAGGCGCGGCTCGATGGGTGGCACCGCGATAGGCCGCTCGACGACCACCGGCTGCGCGATGATCCGCGGGCGCAACAGGCGGTTCTTGAACTGCAGCGACACTTTGGCGGTGGCGGGCATCTCGATGCGCCTGATCTCAAAGTTGGGCTGCAGGCTGGTGACGTTCTGCAAGACGATCGGCAGCACCAGCGTCTGCGAGGGCGCGATATAGTCGATGACCATGTTCTTTTGGGCCAGGTTGTTGGTATCCCACACGTGGCTGCCGGCGGGCACGGGCGCCTCTTGGGCGGTGCTGACGTGCACCAGCAGGCAGGGGTGCCAGGTGGATGGTGGGATCTGTGCCTGGCGCAGGCGAACATGGCTGATGGCCGACGCGCCTGGCGTGAGCGAAAAGACAGTGGGGCAGGGCGTGTCGTTGGCGGTGATCAGGTTGGTATAGTCGGTTGGGAAGACGAACTCGGTGCCGGTAAAGTTGGCGATGTAAAAGCGCGTGCGTACGACCTCGGCCGACACCGCGCCAAAGTTGCGGACCTTGGCATAGATAAAGTTGTCCTGGTTGCTCTTGGGGCTCTGGTGCACCTGCGTCGCCTCGCCATCGTTGGCGTTACGCACCCAGAGATCGGCGTTGTTGTAGAACGGCGCGCCGGGGTTGATGCCGACGTCGGTGGCGTAGGTGCCTGGGGCCAGGTCGATGGGGTCAGGAACGCCGTCGGCATCGCTATCGCGCCAGCCCAGCTGCCCTGCCGACCACTGACACATGTTGTAGGTGTTGGCCTTCATGAGGCAGTCGATAGAGGCGGGGTTGCCGTTGGCGCAGTTGTTGTTGGCCACGCCCAGGTAGCCCCAGGCGCCGCCCAGGGTGCAGCCGCTCGAGGCGTACTCGTCGGCGGCGCCAAAGATGTGGCCCGTCTCGTGGGCGAACACGCGGTCGATCTGGTTAGGGCCCCAGCCGTCGTTCGAGTATTGCATGACCACACGCGGGCCGCCCAGCGCCGCGTAGGCGAACCAGGGAGCGGCGTACTTTGTAAAGAAGGCCACATAGGCCCAGTCTGGGCCCGGGCACATGGCAGGCCAGGTGTGGGTGCGCAGGTCGTGCAGATAGTCGTACATGCCCGCCGAGCCGGCGGCGTAGCCCAGGGTGGCCATGGCGGGGTCGCGCCACTGGGCCTCGTTGGCCACGGCGGCGGGGGCCAGGGCCAGGGTGACGGTGTGGACGTCAAAGACAAAGTTGAGGTTGGCGCCGGCGGGCGAGAGGTCGATGAGGTGTGTGGTGCCCTCTTGCACCTCGGCCACGACGGTGGTGCGCTCGGCCGCCGTAAAGGCAGCGGTGCTGCCCGCGGGGCCATCGACGATGATGACGCCCACGGCCACGGCGCCGATCATGTAGCGGCTGGTGTTGACGGGCGCGGCCTTGGCCGTCTGTTCAGACATGGCCAGGGGCGCGCCGGCATCTTCCAACGGGATCACGTCACCGCCAGGCGCAGGCTGGTAATAGTCCCAGGGCGCGCCCTCGTCGGGGCGGGCAGCTTTTGAGGCCTGGTATTCATCTGACATGCGCAGGTTCCATGCTTCGAGGGCCAGGGCACCGGCCTCGTCGAGGCCCAGACGCTCTGGGTTGGCGATGGCTGCCGAGGTGACCTGTCGCACGCCTGGCTCGTCACGCAGGGCGCGTAACAGCGCATCCTCGCCCGTGGCAAAGATCAGGTATGGG
>JAAYDS010000120.1 GCA_012729155.1 Chloroflexota bacterium
GTCGTACAGGTGCTCTCGCGCCGTACAAAGAACAACCCTGTGTTGGTAGGCGAGGCTGGCGTGGGCAAGACGGCTATCCTTGAGGGCCTGGCCATCCGCATCGTCAAGGGCGATGTGCCCAAGGGCCTGCGAGATAAGCGCGTCGTATCGCTGGATCTGGGGGCGTTGGTAGCGGGCGCCAAGTATCGCGGCGAATTCGAAGAGCGCCTCAAGGCTGTGCTCAAAGAGGTGCAAGCATCTGAGGGGCAGATCATCCTGTTCATCGACGAGCTTCACACTGTGGTGGGTGCCGGCGCGGCCGAGGGCTCTCTGGATGCCTCGAACATGCTCAAGCCGATGCTAGCGCGGGGCGAATTGCACTGCATCGGCGCCACCACCATCAACGAGTACCGCAAATACATCGAAAAAGACCCCGCTCTCGAGCGGCGCTTTCAGCCGATCTTTGTCGAGCCGCCCAGCGTGAATGAGACCATCAGCATCCTGCGGGGCCTGAAAGAGCGCTACGAGGTGCATCACGGGGTGCGCATCCAGGATGGCGCCCTCATCGCTGCGGCAACACTATCCGATCGTTACATCGCCGACCGCTTTTTGCCTGACAAGGCCATCGATCTGGTCGATGAGGCGGCCGCGCGTCTGCGTATGGAGATCGACAGTTCACCCGTCGAGATCGATGAGCGTGAGCATCGCCTGGTGCAGCTGCAGATCGAAGAACAAGCGCTCAGCCAGGAACGTGATGATGCCTCGAAGGAACGTCTTGAGCGCATTAGGCAAGAGCTTGCCGGCCTCAAGGAAGAGCTGGCGGCCCTGCGAGCGCGCTATGAGCGCGAGCGGCAGGCGATCAACGCGGTCCAAGAGGCGCAGGCCAGGCTGGAAGACCTGCGTGGCGAGGCTGAGCGTGCTGAGCGAGACGGCAATTACGAACTGGCGGCCAGGTTGCGCTATGGCGATATCCGCGAGCTTGAGCAGCGACTGACGCAACTCGAGCAACCTGGCGAAGATCAAGCCATGTTGCAGCAAGAGGTCACCGAGCAAGACATCGCCCATATCGTCTCACGGTGGACGGGCATCCCCGTCTCGCGGCTGCTCGAGGGCGAGGTCGAGAAACTCATCCATATGGAAGAGCGTCTCCACGCTCGCGTGGTGGGGCAAGACGAGGCCGTTCGGGCCGTCTCGAACGCCGTGCGGCGGGCACGCTCCGGTCTGCAAGACCATCAACGGCCCATCGGCAGTTTTATCTTTATGGGCCCAACCGGTGTGGGCAAGACAGAGCTGGCGCGCGCCCTGGCCGAGTTTCTTTTCGATGATGAGCGCGCCATCATCCGTCTGGATATGAGCGAGTATCAAGAGCGCCACACAGTGGCTCGTATGATCGGCGCACCGCCGGGTTATGTGGGCTACGATGAGGGCGGCCAACTCACCGAAGCGGTGCGTCGACGCCCCTATGCCGTAGTGCTCTTTGACGAGATGGAAAAGGCCCACGCTGAGGTGTTCAATGTACTGCTCCAAATCCTCGATGAGGGCCGCTTGACCGATGGTAAGGGGCGGACGGTCAACTTTGCCAACACAGTCGTGATCATGACGTCTAACATCGGCAGTCAATGGATCAGTGAGCTTGGCGGCCGCGATGATGCCCTGATGCGCCAACGCGTGAACGAGGCGCTGCGGCAGCGTTTTCCACCCGAGTTTCTCAACCGCATCGACGAAACGATCGTCTTTCACGCCCTGTCTCGTGAGCACATCGGGCAGATCGTCGACATTCAACTTCGCCAGTTGGGCAAGCTCCTGGCCGACCACGGCCTTGGCCTCGAGGTGACGCCGGCCGCCCGGCAGGCGTTGGCCGACGAGGGCTTTGACCCGGTCTATGGCGCCAGGCCCCTCAAGCGCACCATTCAGCGTCGAATTCAGGATGCGTTGGCGCTCGAGCTGCTCCAGCGACGCTTTGCCGAGGGCGATTTCGTGATGGTTGATCACGATGCAGGGGGCTTCAAGTTCAGTGCTGCTGAGCCAGTGACGGCGAACACGCCGGCTTAGGCCCACGCAACATTCCATCTATAGAGGTAAATATGTTCAACTTTGAGCGGTTCTCTGAGCAGGCACAGCGCCTGGTGCAACGCGCCTACGAGGTGATGGTGCGCTATCGCCACACTCAACTCGACGCCGAGCACCTGGCCCTGGCCATGCTTGAGATTCCTGACGAAACTGTGCACGAAGCGCTGGATGATCTGGGCGTCGATCGCGACCAGCTCCGCAAGCAACTCGAAGAGCTGCTGCAGGTGGGCGTGGTGTCGGCCTCGGGCGTCATCCAGCCCCAGCAGCTCTATATCACGCCGCAGGTGCATCGCCTGCTGCAGCTTGCCACTGAAGAGGCGACCCGGCTGGGCGACAAGCTCATCTCGACGCAGCACATCATGCTTGGCCTGCTCAAGGGCGGGTCATCGCGTGTGTCGAGGCTGTTGGCCGATGCCGGCGTGACGCATGAAGCATTCGGCGCGGCCTTGCGGCGGGCCGGCCCAGACAAAGGACAAGATGGGCCAGCATCGCTGGATGACCTCAAGACCCTGAAAAAGTACAGCCGTGACCTGACCGCTGCCGCCAAAGAGAGCAAACTTGATCCGGTCATCGGGCGCGACACCGAGATTATGCGTGTACTGCAGGTGCTCTCGCGCCGTACAAAGAACAATCCGGTGCTGATCGGAGACGCTGGCGTGGGTAAGACGGCTATCGTCGAGGGGTTGGCGTCCAAGATCGTGGCGGGAGACGTGCCCGAGCCATTGATGAATCGCCGTGTGCTATCGCTCGATCTGGGCGCCATGCTGGCCGGCGCACGCTTTCGTGGCGAGTTTGAGGAGCGACTCAAGGCTGTGCTCGACGAAGTCAAGCAGGCTGAGGGACGCGTGATCCTGTTTATCGACGAACTGCACACCGTAGTGGGCGCCGGAGCAGCTCAGGGCGCCATCGATGCCTCGAACATGATGAAGCCAGCGTTGGCACGTGGCGAGTTGCAGTGTATTGGCGCCACTACCATGGATGAATATACGCAATACATCGAACGCGATGCTGCGCTCGAACGTCGCTTTGCGCCTGTCTATGTCGAGGAGCCCAGCGTCGAAGATACCATCGCCATGCTCAAGGGTGTGCGCGATCGTTACGAGGCGCATCATCAGGTCAAGATCACCGAGCGGGCCCTGGTGGCCGCAGCGCGTCTCTCTGATCGCTATGTGCGCAGCCGCCGTCTGCCTGATAAGGCCATCGACCTGATCGATGAGGCCTCATCGCGGTTGCGCATCAAAATGCACAGCCTGCCGCCAGATCTCAAGGAGCTCAAGCTCGAGCTGCTGCGTCTGGCCGCCGAAGAAGAGCAGGCCGGTAACGAGCGCGACTATGAACGCGCTGCGCAACTCAAGGCCAATCGTCTGCAAGAAGAGATCGAGTACAACGCCAAGCGTGCCGCCTGGCAGGCCGAGCATGGTATCGATGAGACGGTAGACGAAGAGGATATCGCCGAGATCATCGCAACGTGGACGGGCATTCCTGTCAGTCGTATGCAAGAGACCGAGACGGTGCGCCTGTTAGGCATGGAAGAGGCGCTCAAGCAGCGCGTCGTCGGGCAGGACGAGGCCGTCGAGGCCGTCGCCGATGCCATCCGCCGTGCTCGTTCGGGCCTCAAAGACCCGCGCCGCCCAATCGGTAGCTTTATCTTTCTGGGGTCGTCAGGCGTTGGCAAGACTGAGCTGGCCAAGGCCCTGGCCGAGTTTCTCTTTGATGACCAGGACGCTCTCATCCAGGTGGATATGAGCGAGTTTGGCGAGCGGCACACTGTCTCTAGACTGGTGGGGGCGCCGCCAGGCTATGTGGGCTATGACTCGGGCGGCCAGCTCACCGAAGCGGTGCGTCGTCGGCCCTACCGTGTCATTCTGTTCGACGAGATTGAGAAAGCACACCCCGATGTGTGGAATGCTCTGCTGCAGATCCTCGAAGAGGGGCACCTCACCGATGGCCATGGCCGTGTTGTCGACTTTCGCAACACCGTGATCATCATGACTTCAAACATCGGCACGCGTTTGGCCAGCCGCAAGAGCGGCCCTATCGGGTTCCCAGGTATCAGCGCTCTATCGCAAGAAGAGCAGTTCGAGGACGAGATCGGCGAGTCGCTCAAGCGGACCTTCCGTCCCGAGTTCCTCAACCGCATCGATGAGACGATCATCTTTCACGTGCTCACCCAGGATGACATGGTCAAGATCGTCGACACTCAGCTTCACGAGATCGAGTCTCGTCTGGCCGATCAAGACCTCAAGATCGAGGTTAGCGATGCTGCCAAGCGCTGGCTGGCGACGAAAGGGTACGATCCGAACTTTGGGGCGCGGCCGCTGCGCCGCGCGATCCAGCGCTATCTCGAGACGCCGCTCTCTCAACGGCTGTTGCAGGCGCCCTTTGCCCCTGGCAGCACCGTGCATGTAGAGCTGAACCTGGCCGAGGATCGTCTGGTAGTGGGCGAAGCCCCTACAGATGCCGCCGCTGCTGCGGTCGCTGAGGCCGACGGGCAGCCGGTTGAAGAAGTGACGGCGTGATGGCCCACATCCCGATGAATGCACAGAGTCGCCAGGTCTTGCGAGACCTGGCGACGCATCCCACCCTTGGGAGCCTGTCGCCCGTCCTCGAGAGCGCCTATCGCGCCATCGCCGCAGCGCTCGAGGATGGTGGCACCCTCTATCTAGGGGGCAACGGTGGTAGCCTCAGCGATGCGCTGCATATCTCGGGCGAGCTACTCAAGGCGTTCGCATTGCCGCGGTCGCTTCCGGCGGCCCTGCAGGCGCGTCTGCGGGCCACGCGCGAGGGGGCCGATCTGGCAACGCACCTGCAGGCGGGCCTGCGCGCGCATGTGTTGGGCATCAATCCGGCGCTAAGCAGCGCTGTAGCCAACGATATACGTCTGGCTGACGTCGGGCTGGCGCAAGAGCTGGTTGCCCTGGGCCGCGCAGGCGATGTCTTGTTAGCCATCAGCACCAGCGGGCGTGCACACAACCTCATCAACGCTGCCACGGTGGCGCGCGCGATGGATATGACTGTGATCAGCCTGACCGGCGCGGCTGATAGCCCTTTGGCGGCGCTGGCCGACATTGCGCTACGAGCGCCGGCCAGTCAGACGCACCTGGTGCAAGAGCTGCATCTGATCATCTACCACCGGCTCTGCCTGCTGCTTGAGGCGCACTTTTTCGGCGAGTGAGGCTCCTGTGAGCAGGCCTCAGCGCAGCACCTCGGGGTTGACCACAAAGCGTGGCGTGCGCCCCTGAGCCACGTCACTGCCGATCTCGCACATCAAGGCATACAGGTCGGCGCGCGATTGGGGCGAATAGGCTGCGGCATGTGGCGTGAGCACCACATTCTCCAGCGTCAGCAGCGGTGAATCGCCCGGTAGTGGCTCGGTGGCGAACACATCGAGCCCGGCGCCCCAGAGCCGCTCCTCACGCAGCGCTTTGATGAGGGCGGCCTCATCGATCACCTGGCCGCGCGCGTCGTTCACCAGAATCGCCGTTGGCTTGCACAGCGCCAGCTCGCGCTGTCCGATCAGATGATGGGTATCAGGCGTCAGCGGCAGGTGGACGCTGATGAAATCGGACTGACGCAGCAGTTCGTCGAGCGAGACCTTTTCGGCCCCGGCTTGCTGCGCCTGCTCGTCGTCGATGTACGGGTCATAGGCCAAGATGCGCAAATCCCAGCCCTGCATGCGCTGTGCCACCCGACGGCCGATCCGTCCAAAGCCAACGATGCCCAGTGTAGAGCCGGCCACGCGGCGTGTATGGTCGATGATCGTCATGGCGTGGTCTCCACGGCGCAGGCCGCGGTCGAGTTGCGCCACGTGCCTCAAACAGGCCAGCAGTAGGGCGATGGCATGGTCGGCCACCTCATCGGTGCAGTAGGTGGGCGTATTGCATACCATGATGCCGCGCTCAGTGGCGGCCGCCACGTCGATGCTGTCAAAGCCGGCGCCGGCGCGCACCATGCAGCGACAGCGCGTCAACTGTGAAATTGTGCGGTGTGTGAGCAAAGGGCGCGTCGACTGCACGATGATGACGAGCGCATCGCGTGCCACGGCCAGCATCTCTTCCTCGGTGAGGCAGCGTTGCTGCACCCAGCGTGCGCCAGCCGCAGCCAGGCGCTCTTCTTCAAACCCCATCGGCCAGAACTCGTCTGCCCAATCTACCAGGGCTACCAACGGTCGATCATCATGCGTCATCAAGCGCCACCTCAACCTAAAAGCTGAAATCCTCGGTAAAGGCCAGAATATAACCATTGAGCTCGCCGACACTGAACTGCCGCCGCCCGCCAAAGTCGGCAAGCTCTTGCACCACAATCGCCCCTCGTGCTTCCATCTCTGTATAGGCGGCCTCAATGTCATCTACCACCACATACAATACTACGCCGTTGCCCTTCTCAGCGATAAAGGGGCGGTCGCTGGTGCCCAGGTCAAAAGTCAGCACAAAGCGGGTCTGCCCGCGCACAACATGCGCCCACTTGGGGTCGCGCTCATCTGGCCAGAGCCCGACCACCTCAAACCCCAACACCGCTGTGTAATAGTCCAGAGACTCGGCCAGGTTGCTCACCTGCAACAGTGGCACGACCTGCCGCCACTCTGCGCGCGCTTGCTCATTCATCGGCGGCCACCTCGCTCGCGAGCGTTGCTCGCACCTTGATCCAATGCCTCTCACCATCGGTGATAAACTCGATAGTGCCCTGCTCGTCGGTACGGTATACCCGGCCGCCCTGGGCCATCAGGCGGGCCAGCACCTCGGGCGCCGGGTGCCCATAGCTGTTATCACGTCCCACGCTGAGCGCAGTCACTTCAGGGCGAGCCTCGTTGAGCAACGCCTCGCCGGTGGATGCTGCCGACCCGTGGTGCCCAGCTTTGAGCAGGGTGATGCCTTCGAGAGCATGCCTGCTGACCAGGCTCTGTTCAACTGCTTCGCCCACATCGCCCGTGAGCAAGATGCGGGCCGTACCATACTCAACCAGGCACACCACCGAGAGGTCGTTGAGATCGACGCCCGCGCCGCAATGAGCTTCGTGGCCAGGATGTAGCACCAACAACGACAAATCAGGCTCGATCGCGACCCGCAGACCCTCGACCGCTACCAAAAGCGTACTTCCCTGTTCCTGTAGCGACGCCCGCCAGTGGGCCATCAGGGCACTATCGAGCCCACAAGGCGCTGCTAGCGCTGTCTCTACTCTATACCGCTGCGTCACCGCAATCAACCCGCCCAGATGGTCACTGTCGGCGTGCGTGCTGATGACCAGGTCGATGCGCCTCTGCCAGAACGGCAACAGCTCGCCCAGACGTGCGCTGAGCAGCACTGGGTCTGGGCCGCCATCGATGAGGACCAGGCGACCGCGCGGGCTGCGGAGCAAGATGGCATCGCCCTGCCCCACATCGAGCGTGTACACATGCAGGCGACCATCAGGCAGCGTCGTGAGCAGCATGGTCAGCAACGCCCCTGCCACTGGCAGAGTATAGCGCCATAGGTTGCCCCATCGTTGGGGCGTCGACTCTCCAGCCTCTTGATCGTCCTCCGAAAGGCGACGCCTGCGGGGCAGTGCCAGCCCTAACAGCGCGCCATAGAAAACCCAGAGGGCCGGCGCGGGCACCTCTGGCACAGCCGCAACAGCCCATGGCAGACGCGCTAGCCACATGACCACCAGGTTTGTCCAGCGCAACAATACCCAGCTTGGCAGCCCGATCAGCCGGCCCAGGGCCGGCGACCAGAGACCTACCAGCGGCACCGGCGCTCCCAGTGCCATCACCGCCCCCTGGGCTGGCAACGCCAACACGTTGGCTAACAGCGATACCAGCGAGACCTCGCCAAAGGCCGACCAGATGATGGGCAGCGTGGCCAGCTGTGCCGCCAGGGTGGCCAGCAGCAACTCGCGCAGCAGAGGCAGCCAGCGACGCCCCTGCTCAAAGCGTGCCGCGGCAGAGGCGAGGCGTGGCTCGAGCAGGGCCAACGCCAGCGTGGATGCAAAGGAGAGTTGAAAGCTCGTGCTCCACAGCAGGTAGGGATTGACGGCGCTCATCAGCAACGAGGCGATGGCTAGAGCGGTAAGCAGGTGCGCTCGACGGCCAAGGCGCTGGGCCAGCAGGCATAGCCCCGCCATGATCGCAGCGCGTAGCACAGGCGGCGTGGCCCCTACAAAGAGCGCATAGAGCACCACTGCGGCCAGACTGAGCCACAACGCCCGCCAGCGGTGCAGCACACGTCCGGCCAGGGCGAGCACGAACTGCACCACCATGCTGATGTTGAACCCTGAGATGACGATGATGTGCGCGAGGCCAGTGCGGCGGTAGCCCTCATAGAGCTCATCGGGCAGTGTGTGGCCCAGCCCCAGCAGAATGCCATTCAAAAGGCCGGCCTCTGGATCGGGCAGGCTGCGCTCAACGGAAAGGCGCAACTGCTCTTTGGCGGTATAGATCTTACGCCAGAGCCACGAGCCTACCTGGCCGGGTAGCACCTCCCATTGGGGGTAGCGCATCACGCTGCGTACCCCACGCGCCAGCAGGTGCTCGGCATAGTCGAAATCGGGCGATGCAGCCGGTGTCTCGAGCCTGCCGTCCACGGCCAGGCGCAGGCCATAGTGCACCCCAGTATAACGCGGTACGGTGGTGAGCAGCTTGCCAGAGACCGGCAGAGCACCTTCGCTCGCATCGGCGCTGGTGGCACATAACTCGATCTGCACATAGCGACTGCGCACGCTGGGCTCGCCGCACACCCAGCCCTCAACGCGCACTGTACCTCTATCGTTGAAGCGTTGCAGCATCTCTTTGGCCCCGTTGGAGGTGGCCCAGGCCATGCGTCCGGCGCCAAGCGCTGCAAAGAGCACGCAGGCTAACACGATACGCTCTCGCCGCCATCTCCAGGCAGCAGCCAGGCCGCCTGCAGCAAGCGATATCAGCAGGTATGCCAGCCACGGCTGCACGCCGAGCGCCCGGCTGTAGAGCATACCGGCCACCCAGCAGAGCGTCAGGAGAACTAGTATCATGGCGCGCATTGTACCGGGCGAGTTGGGCGCTGTCATGTTGAGCACTGTCGCGCTTTGGCGTGGGCAGATCGCTATGCTATACTTGGCCCGCTTATGGAGCATGAAGCTTGGATGCGCGAGGCGCTGGCTGAGGCTCGTCTGGCGCAGGCTGAGGGTGATGTGCCAGTGGGCGCAGTGGTCGTCTATCAGGGGCGCATCATTGGGCGGGGCCACAATCGTCGCGAGGCGCTGGCTGATCCGACGGCGCACGCTGAGGTATTGGCTCTACGCGAAGCTGCGGCAAGCCGGCAGGCCTGGCGGCTAACGGGCGCCGTGCTCTACTGCACCCTAGAGCCCTGTTGCATGTGTGCTGGCGCCCTAGTCAATGCGCGCGTCGATACATTGGTTTTTGGGGTGCGCGACGCCAAAGCCGGCGCGGCGGGCTCGGTGTATGACCTGGTGCGGTCGCCCTGGCTCAACCATCGTCTCAAGGTGGTGCCAGAGGTGTTGGTGGACGAAATTCAAGAGCTGATGCAGTCGTTCTTTGCCGGGCTGCGCGCGAGCGCGCCAGACGCCCGGTAAGCATTGTGGAGGGGTGCCGGAGCGGCCGATCGGGGCGGTCTCGAAAACCGTTGTAGCGCTTGCGTTACCGTGGGTTCGAATCCCACCCCCTCCGCCTTCTTTGCTCTCGATTACCGTCTTTGCGCCTTTTCTAGCTGACTGCTCGCTTGCATCGGCGACGCTCTGCAACTGTGATGCTGTCAAGA
>JAAYDS010000121.1 GCA_012729155.1 Chloroflexota bacterium
CCCTACACTTCTGCCGAGATCCAGAAACTCTGGAAGATGGTCGGTGGTGATGCGCAAGGCGAGGTCGAGCTCGGTGTCATCGTCGATGGCGCGCCGGCGAGATGGCTGCACATCAACCTGCAGCCACAGTTCGAGAACGATTGCCTGTGTGGCATGCTCCTGCTGCTGCAGGACGCTTCGGCGAGACACGCCGAGCGGCAGCGGCTGGCTCGGCGTGTCAAAGAGCAGGCGGCCGAGTTGCAGTATATCCGTGGGCAGGCGCAGTCTGAACATGAGGCCTGGGCCCGTGATACCGCCGTGCTCAGCGCCCAGCTCGATTCTACCATCGAAGGTGTGCTCGTCACCGGCCTCGGCCACGAAGTGCTGGCCCTGAACGGTCGTTTGCGCGATCTCTTCAACATCCCTGTCGTCGAGGGACGGGATCTCACCTGGGAGTATGTCCATCGCTGCCTCGCCGCTCAATTCGTCGACCCGGTCGCATTTGAGGGGCATGTTGCCGCCATGTTCGCCGATTCGTTGGCCGAGAGCCTGACGTGGTGGGAGCTAGCCGACGGTCGCTGGCTGGTGTTGCACACTCTGCCGGTGCGTCGTGAGGGCGATGGCCGCGAGTTGGGACGTATCTGGGCATTTCGCGATATTACCGTTAACCGTATGACGGCGATACGCGCCGAGGAGCAGCGCAAGCTCTTTCAGGCGATCCTCGACTTGATGCCTGCCAATGTCTCTGTGCGTGACGAAAAGGGCCGCTATTTGCTCGTTAACCGGGCGATGGCCCGCGCCTATGGCAGCACTGTAGATCAGGTGCTTGGCAAAACCGATGCCGAGCTGCGTGTATCTCTGGGGCGCACCTATAGCACGCCGTCTGTCATGAGCCAGAGTGATGCCACGATCACTGTGGACGAGCAGGAGCGCGCACAGTTCGATCTGTTGGCTGATCAAACGACGGGGAGTGCTGCTGACTATCTGTCTACGAAAACAGAGTTCACATGGCCCGATGGACGTCGGGTGGTGCTGGGGGTATCTCAGAATGTCTCCGCGTTGCGGCGTGCGGAACAGGAGACCATCCGGCGCGAACGCCAGCTACAGGCCGTCATTGATCTGCTGCCTGCCCAGGTTTTTGTCAAAGATCACGCGGGACGCTATGTCATCGCCAATCAGAGCACGGCCGAGTTTGCCCGAGTCTCTCTACAGGCGCTGCTGGGCCGCACCGACGCGGAGCTGGCGGCTCTTGAACCTCACCCCGACTGGCATCTCGATGTGATCGAGCGCACCGATAGTGAGGTGCTGAGCGGTAACGATCAGGCCAGCTACCAGGCGGCGCATCTGGACGCGAAAGGAAAGCTTCGCGACTATTATGTCATCAAGCGCCCCTTTGAGTACGATGACAAGCCAGCAATCTTGGGTGTGGGGCTTGACGTCACCGCGCAACGCGAAGCGGAGAGGCGGGTCCAGGCACAGCGCAACTGGTTTCAGCAGATCTTTGACTTTTTGCCGAGTAACGTCTTTGTGCGCGATGCAGACGGTCGCTATGTAGTCGCTAACCGCAGTATGGCATCCGCTCGTCACTGTTCACTCGCTGATCTGATCGGGCGAACCGATGCCGAGCTGGCTGCTGATAGAGGTGTCGATCAAGACATCGTCGAGCAGATCAACGCCGCAGACCGCAGAATCCTCGATGGTCGGTCAGAGTGCGAGCAGTATATGCTGACGATGGCCGACCCTGGTGGTGCCGCACTGCAATACATGGTCACCCAGGTGCCCTTGGCCCTCGAAGATGGCTCGCCGGCCGTGCTGGGCGTCGCGATGGACATCACCCGTGCCCAAGAGGCCGATCTGATGGAAAAGCAGCTCGAGCTAATCTATGACAGCGTACCGGTGGGCATCGCGTTGATTGACCGCTCTGGAACCATCACGCGTGCCAACCGCAGGCTCACAGAGATGCTCAAGGTGCCCATTGAGGCCGTCGAAGGCTATAGTCTGTTCAATGGCGCCAGCACCCGCGATCTTGGCATAACAGCGCAGCTGGCCAACTGCCTGCGCGAAGGCCTCGATGTGGTCGGCGAGACGGGTGCTGCCACCATCGGCCCTGCGCACATCAGGGCGCGCTATGGTCTGGCGGCGCGGCGAGATCAGCATGGTCACATTGTGGGCGCGCTGGCCATCATCGAAGATATTACGGCTTACCAGCGTTTGCAGGAGCGCCTGCGAGAGGCGGCCAAACTCGAGGCCCTGGGCACACTCGCTGGTGGGATGGCGCACTCGTTCCGTAACCTGCTCACCGTCATCAATGGCTACACCGAGATGGCTTTGCTCAACCGACGATTGAGCAGCCGTCTACGGCAAGACCTGACACAGGTGTTCGAGGCGGGGCAGAGAGCCGCCGAGTTGGCGCGTCAGTTGCTGGCGTTTTCGCGGCACAACGAGCTCGAGCTGAGCGTGTTCGACCTGAATGATGTGTTGCGCGAGCTGGCGCTGATGCTGCATCCCGTATTGGGCGAGGCGGTGACGCTCAATATGAGCCTGTCCAAGGAGCCACTCTATGTGCGCGCCGATCGCGCTCAGGTCGAGCAGATGGTCATCAATCTGACCATCAATGCGCGCCAGGCGATGCCCAAGGGCGGCACGTTGAGTCTCAAGACATTGCCGCGGCGCTTTGCCAAGACGGGGCGCACCGACTATCTGGACCCCCTGCCTGGCTCCTATGCTCTTTTTGAGGTTTCCGACACGGGTGTCGGCATAGGCCCCGAGGTGCGGCAGCATCTCTTTGAGCCTTTCTTTACTACCAAGCCCAACGGTGAGGGCACCGGTCTGGGTTTGTCGATGGTCTATGGCCTGGTGCAGGGGCTGGGCGGCGGCATCGACGTGCGCAGCGTGCCTGGGCATGGCGCAACTTTTCGCGTCTATCTGCCACGGACGAGCCAGCAAATGGTCAACGGGTCTGCCAGCGCGTCGCCCCGCCTGCCACGTGCCAAGCGCGGTGAGTTGGTGCTCGTAGTGGACGCACATGCAGAGCAGCGCGAGCATCTCAGACGCATTCTGGGGCCCAGATTGGGCTACACGGTCTTTGATGCCGAGAGCGGCGCCGAAGCCCTCGCGCTTTGTGAAGAACTGCGCGAGCGCTTTGATCTCTTGCTGACCGAGGTCGCGCTGCCCGACATGACGGGCCCAGAACTCGAGGCCGCCCTACGCAGTCAGTACGGGTTGCGTCGCGCGATATATCTCACCGCGATCGAGCAGGCGACGCTTGTGGCGCGAGGCGAGATCTCTGCCGACGCACGCTTTCTTGCCAAGCCTTACGAACCAGAGCGTGTGGCTCGTACGCTGCGCGAGGTGCTCGATGCGCCGGCTGATGACGATGCGCAAGCATCGCCGGGGAATGGCAATGGCCAAAGCGCAGCCGCCTCGTAACAACGTCACCCGCCTGCTTGATGCACGCGGCCTCACCTACATAGCCCATACCTATCCGGCTGAGCGCCACTCGGCCGAGGAGGTGGCTGCGATGCTAGAGCTGCCTCCCGCGCAGGTGTTCAAGACGCTGGTGGCCCTGCCTGAAACACCGCGCAGCAAGCCGCTGCTGGCCGTCATTCCTGGGCCTGGCGAGCTCAACCTCAAGGGCCTGGCCCAGGTGGTGGGTGAGAAGCGCGTGCGCATGGCCACGCAGCGCGAGGCCGAGCAGCTCACTGGCCTGCAGGTTGGAGGCATCTCGGCGCTGGCGCTACTCCACAAGGGTTTCCGCGTGCTGCTCGACGCGTCGGCCTTGCAGCTCGAGCGCATGGTGGTGAGTGGTGGCCAGCGCGGTCTCAACATCGAGCTTCCAGTGGCTGACTTTGTGGCCATCACCGGCGCTCAGGTCGCGCCTCTCACTTGAGGCTGTCGACCTGGGCCTGGCTGTTCAGGGCAACAGCTCGCCACGCAGCACGGTGACGGCCTGTCCGCTGAGAAGCACACGCTCACCGCGCCACGAGCAGCGCACCACCCCTCCTCTCGCCGAGGCCTGGTATCCCACCAGATCGAACTTGCCCAGCCGCTCGCCCCAGAACGGCGCCAGATAACAGTGGGCTGAGCCCGTCACGGGGTCTTCAGGGATGCCCATGCCGGGTGCAAAGAACCGCGAGCAAAAGTCGTGCGCGGGCACATCGTCGGGGGCTGGCCCCGCCAGCGCCGTGAGGATGGCAGCACGAACGCCCAGCGCCATCAGGGCCGCGTTGTCGGGCTGGGCCAGCCGTACCATCTCCGCATCGTCTACCTCGACGAGGTAAAGGGGCCCACTTTGCCGCTGGGCTACGTATAGCCCTACAGCCTTGACGCCAAGTGCAGTGGCCATGCCGGGGTCCTCGACGGCCGGTGTGAGTTGGCGTGCCGGAAAGTCCAGCTCGATCCAGCCGTCGCGCCAGCGCGCCAGCAGTTGCCCCGACAGGGTGTCAAAGGCGATAACCTGGTCGGTTGGCACATACCCCTCGGCCCACAGGGCGTGGGCGCTGGCCAAGGTGGCATGGCCGCACAGCGATACCTCGGTGACTGGTGTGAACCAGCGTAGCCGCCACCGCTCGCCTTCTCGCTGCAAGAAGGCAGTCTCCGACAGGTTCATCTCGGCAGCCAGGGCCTGCATCCAGGCGTCTGGGCGGGGCGCGTCGAGCAGGCACACGGCCGCGGGGTTACCTCGAAAGGCGATTGTGGTGAATGCGTCGACCTGATAGAGCTTCATGTCCTGGCCTCCGTGCTGTGTAGCACTATCGCTGCCATTGTACCTGGCGTGCGAGCTTCGGGCCAGCTACAATGGCGGCACACTGCGCCTACGGAGGCCGATATGAACGCACACGATGCCTGGCTGGCCCTCGTCACCGAAGAGCCTTTAGACCCCGACCTGCCCATTTGCGATCCGCATCATCACTTGTGGGATCGTGAGGGGCAGCGCTACTTTTTGCCCGAGTTGCAGGCCGACCTGGCCTGTGGGCACAATGTCGTTAGTACGGTGTTTGTCGAGTGCACCGCGTTCTACCGCACTGATGGGCCACTGGAGCTGCGACCTGTGGGCGAGCTCGAGTTTGTCGAGCGTGAGGTGGCACCGACGAGCGGCGGCGCGGTGGCCATCGCCGAGGGCATCGTTGCCTATGCTGATCTACGCTTGGGCGCCCGCGTGGGCGAGGTGCTAGACGCCTTGAGGGCTGCCAGCCCAACACGGCTGCGGGGCATACGCCATGCGGTGGCGTGGGACGCCTCGCCCGATATCGGCGGGTACAAAGACATGCCACCGGGCACGCTGCTCGACGCGCGCTTTCGAGAGGGGTTCGGCCAACTTGCCTCAAGGGGGCTGTCGTATGACGCCTGGCTGTACCACCCACAGATCGCCGAACTGATCGACCTGGCACGAGCCTTTCCTGAGATCACCATCGTGCTCGACCATGTGGGCGGCCCGCTGCATTTGGGCGTCTATGGCACCTTCCGCGAGGAGGCCTATCATCACTGGCGCCATGCCATCGCTGCGGCAGCGCGCTGCCCCAACATCGTGGTCAAAGTAGGTGGGTTGGGCCAGGCAAACCCAGCTCTGGGCCTCGACCGACGCCCCACGCCGCCTACTTCGGTAGAGTTGGCCGATGCCTTGGCGCCCTATGTGCTGCCCGTTATCGACACGTTCGGCCCCCACCGCTGCATGTTCGAGAGCAATTTCCCTGTCGACAAAGCCTCGTTCTCCTATGGCGTGATGTGGAATGCCTTCAAACGGTTGGCGGCTCGCTATGCCACTGACGAGAGGGCGGCTCTGTTCTGCGGCACGGCAGCACGCGTCTACCGCCTAGGCTGACCTTGAACGCAACCCCGACACGGGCGCTAGCCAGGGCTAGCGCCCGTCTCAGCTCACGGCTTTGGGGCTATCGGCGGCATCGGCTAGAATGGTCTCTGTCCATCAGCATGCACCCCGAGAGGCCGCTCATGCTCACGCGCCAGGTCGATCGCACCGTCATCGTCATCGCGTATCTCAGTTTTGTGGTGCTGGGCATGCCCACAGCCATGCTTGGCGTGGTCTGGTCGCCGCACATCCGAGAGTCCTTTGCTCTCGACCTGGACGCGGTAGCAACGCTCTACTTTACCACCAGTTGTGGCTACTTTGTGGCGAGCTTCGTCAGTGGAAGGCTCTTTGCTCGCCATCAGATCGGTTGGCTGCTGGCGGGGGGCGCTGCCCTGGGCGCGCTGGCTTTTGCGGGCTATGCGCTGGCGCCGGCCTGGGCCGTCATCGTGGCACTGGGGCTGGCGGCAGGCTTTGGCGCTGGCATCCTCGATGGTGGCATGAACATCTATTTCGCCGCCCACTTTGACGCCCGCCTGATGAACTGGCTGCACGCTGCCTTTGGCATCGGCTCGACCGTGGCGCCGCTGTTGATTAACCTTGTGTTGGGGCGGCAGGGGTCGTGGCGTCTGGGCTACTGGCTGGTGGCCGCCCTGTATGTAGTGATGACCACGCTCTTTGTCACCACCCGGTCTCGTTGGCTGCCGCTTGCGGGCGCTGCCAACGCTGGTGGCGTGCGCCACACCAGCGCTCGGGCTACGTTGCGGCTGCCCGTTGTGTGGGTGGGCATCGCCATCTTTGCGCTTTTTGCCGGTATCGAGAGCTCTACGGGGCAGTGGGCCAAGAGCATCTTTGCCGAGGCGCGTGGCGTCGGCGAGGCGATGGCCAGCCTCTGGGTGGCGCTCTACTGGCTGAGTTTCACTGTTGGGCGCATTCTCTTTGGTTTTCTCGGCCAGAGCATCTCGGCGCGACGCCTTCTGCAGGTGTGCATGGTGGGCGCAGTGCTGGGCATGGTGTTGCTGGCCTGGAACCCCTTCACTGGTAGTGGCGTGGTGGCCGTGTCGCTCTTTGGGTTCATGTTCGGCCCCATCTTTGCCATGCTGGTGACGGCCACACAGGAACGCCTGGGGGGCGAACGCGCGGCCAACGCCATCGGTTTCCAGATCGCAGCTGCCACCATCGGCACGGGGCTGCTTCCTGGCGCGCTTGGCATGCTGGGGGTTGCTCTGGGCATTGAGAGCATCAGCCTGGCCCTGCTTGCCCTGGTGGCCGCCATGGCGGGCCTCTATGCAGTGTGGCAGGGCATGCCGGTGAGGGCGACAGAGGCAGGCCCTGCCGTCGAGACAACGGTGGCCTAGCCTCTATCCGCTCGTCGCTGCTAACGCTTTGGAGCCGCTCACACAGTCTCAGCCTGCCGCAAAGCGCGCCACCAGGCGCCTGGCCCGTGCCAACTGGTGTGCTACTGCCTCGGGGGGCAGCCAGTCAAAGTAGTGGGGCCACTCGATCAGCCGCATATGGAGCTCGCAGGCTTCCATCAGGCGCAAGGTGTCAGCCGGCGCGACGCTGGGCACCACGGCCGCGGCCAGCAGCGTGGCATAGCGCTCTGACCAGTGCGCAAAAGCATCGTCGTCCTGCGGGCCACAGGCGCGCTGTAGCAGGAATGACATGTCTGCAGGCCCCAGCCCCAGGCCTACCTCTTGCCAGTCTCCCCAGATGGGGCCATCAGCGCTCCAGAGCACATTGCCCAGATGGCAATCCCCATGCACCAGTGTGCATGGCCAGGCCTGCATCAGATCATTGGCGTGCGTCAGCGCCCGAAACCATGCGGGCAGTGCGTCGAGGATGGCGGGTGTGATCACCTCTCGCAGCGCAGCTGTGTCTGCCTGTGCCTGCCACAACTGCGTGGCAGGCGCCAGGTCAGGCTGCTCGCCTGGCTGCGAGCCGGGCCGCAGCCAGGGATAACGCCGGCTTAGGTCGTGCTGGCCCCAGAAGGCGGCGTGCAGGGTGGCGATCTGGCTTACCAGAGCCTCCATCTGGGTGGCGCTCAGGGCCTGCAAGGTTCGAGGGGCCTCATAGGCCTCGATCAACAGCAGCACGTTGCCGGTGCTATCTGCTTGGGCACCCAGCAGATGGGGTGTGGGCACTGGTAGATGCGCCGCCAGCTCGCGGTAAAAGGCAACTTCGCGCTGGGCGCGCTGCCGCAGCGTTGTATCGGCAGCCGCGGTGACGATCTTGAGCACCGCTGCGCCATGCGGCAACGACACGCGCATACTCCAGGCGCCCGATGCGCCTTCGCTCAGCAACTCGATCTCGCCCATGTCCTCAGCAAAGCCCAACTGTGCCAGCGCTGCGCTGGCCTGCTCGTAGCGATCGGTGTTCATCGTCCCTCCCACAGCCACTACGCACGACGCCATTATACTGCAGAGCGTGGCTGTCTGCTGTGAACCCGCAGCGCAGTCGGCGGGCTTTTGACACCGCTCTGGGCGCTGTCTATACTTGCTCGGCTCGACGTGGCATCGATCGGCTGGAGACCCGGCCATGAGGAGACGCTTATGCGGCAGCGCGATATCCGTTTGCTCGTTCTGATCGTCCTGGTGGCGGCCTTTGCCGCCTGGGTGTCCTGGCCTTCTAACCCGGGCATTCACATCAAGCTCGGTAATCTGCAGATCGACCGGGAGATCAAGGTCCATCAGGGCCTCGATCTGCAGGGCGGCATGGAGGTGCTGCTGGAGGCTGATCCGCTTGACGGGCAGCCGGTGAGCGCCGATGCGATGTCATCAGTGCGCGGCATCGTTGAGAACCGTGTCAATGGCCTGGGTGTCACCGAGCCTGTGGTGCAATCGGTAGGTACCGACCGCATCCTGGTGCAACTACCGGGGATTGATGATCCCGTGGCCGCTGCCGAGATGATCAAAGAGACCGGGCAGATGGAGTGGGTGGACACAGGCGTCTTTGTTGAGCCGGGAACGCGCATCCGTACCAACCTCGGCGATCCCGAGGGGGCCGACTCGCAGGCGCCGGTCTACACTACCGTCTTGACGGGGCAGAACCTCAAGAGCGCCGACGTGGCCTTTGATCAGAGCAACCTGCCGGTGATCGCCTTTGAGCTGGACGCCGATGGCGGGCGCATCTTTGCGGCGCACACGGCCGCCAATGTGGGCAAGTATCTGGCCATTGTGCTCGACAAAGAGGTTATCTCTTGCCCGCAGATCCACACGGCCATCCCCGACGGCCGCGGGCAGATCAACGGATCGTTTACTACTGCCGAGGCAAAGTCGATGGTGCTGCAGCTGCGCTATGGCGCTCTGCCGGTGCCCCTTTCGATCGTAGACATGCGCGGCGTTGGTCCCAGCCTGGGCGAAGAGTCGGTGGACCGCAGCATCCGTGCTGGCGCCATTGGACTGGGCATCGTCTTGCTGTTCATGCTGATCTACTATCGCCTGCCTGGCCTCCTGGCCGATCTGGCGCTGATCATCTATGCGTTGGTGACACTTTCGCTCTACAAGCTTATCCCGGTGACATTGACACTGCCGGGCATAGCGGGCTTTCTGTTGTCGGTGGGCATGGCGGTTGATGCCAACATCCTCATCTTTGAGCGTATGCGTGAAGAGCTGCGCGCCGGGCGCACCCTGGAGCGTGCCATCGAAGCGGGGTTCCAGCGAGCGTGGACGTCGATCCTCGACTCGAACATCTCGACGTGGATCACCTGCGCCATCCTGTGGTTCTTTGGCAACAGCTTTGGGGCCAGCGTGGTTAAGGGCTTTGCGGTGACACTGGCCATCGGTGTGTTTGTGAGCATGTTCACGGCGGTGACGGTAACGCGCACCTTTTTGCGGGCCACCTTTGCGGTGGGCGGTGAGGACCTGCGCGAAAAAAAGTGGCTACTGGGCGTCTAGCAGAGCGAGGACTGGGGAGGCAATATGTTTGAACTCGTCCAAAAGCGCCACTGGTACTTTATCATCTCGGCCGTACTGCTGGGCGCGAGTATCGTCGCGATGCTCTATTCGACAGCCGTTTATGGCTCGCCGCTGAACCTGGGGATTGACTTCACCAGCGGGTCGCGGCTCGAACTGGTTTTCGATCAGCCGGTCACCGACGAAGATGTGCGCGTGGTGGTTCGCGGGTACGCTGCCGAGCTCGATGACGCGACGGTGGTGATGGTGGGCACCGAGGACACCGGTGTCGTCATCCGGTCCAAGCCGATCGATCTTGCCAGCAAGCAGGGCCTTATCGAGGTGCTCGAGGCCCAGTTTGGGCCTGCTACCGAACTACGCTTTGAGAGCGTCGGTCCTACAATCGGTCAAGAGACCACCCGCGCCGCGTTGCTGGCGGTTGTGGCGGCCTCGGTGGCGATTCTGTTCTTTGTGGCCATCGCATTTCGCAAGGTGCCCAACTCTTTTCACTATGGCGTCTGCGCCATCGCCAAGATGTTCCATGATGTGATCATCTTGCTGGGTGTGGCCAGCCTGCTGGGCTTGGTGGTGGGCTGGGAGGTCGACTCGTTGTTCCTCACGGCGATGGTGACTGTGGTGGGGTTCTCGGTGCAAGATGTGATCGTCGTGTTCGACCGCATTCGCGAGAACCTGCGGCGCCGCCGTGGCGAATCGTTCGAGCTGGTGGTCAATCGCAGCCTGCTCGAGACCTTGCATCGCTCTCTGGCCACACAACTGAATGCCATCTTTATCATGATCTCGATCATCTTTTTCGGGGGCGCCACCATCCGCAGCTTTATGACGGTGATGCTGATCGGCATGGTGACGGGCACCTATTCGTCGCTGTTCTTTGCGGTGCCCCTGCTGGCTGTGTGGCAGATGGGCGATTGGAAGAGCATGTTCAGGCGTCCGCGCAACGCAGCCGCGTGACGGTCGCTGCTAGAGGCTAGCGTCAGGGCTCTCTGCGGCGTGAGCGGCAGGGGGCCCTGCTGTTTGAGGAGGAGCCATGGTCAAGTTCGATGCAGCATTGTGGCAGCGCGGCGGCGTGGAGGAGCAGCGCCGGCGAGATGTGGTGGATATCATGGAGGCTGCCCTTGCGGCTGTCGACCCTGGTCAGGCCGTCGAGCGCACGCTCGAGCGCCAGGGCGATCTGCTGCTGGTAGACGGCCGTCAGTATGACCTGGCCACGATCGAAAACATCTGGGTGGTGGGCGCCGGCAAGGCGGGGGCACCTATGGCGCGTGCCGTCGAGCGCGTGCTGGGCGACAAGGTCAGCGGCGGGCTGGTCAATGTCAAATACGCCCATCTGCAGCCCACCGAAAGGGTGGCGCTACGCGAGGCGGGGCATCCCATCCCCGATGAACAGGGTGTCGCAGGAGCCCGCCATATCGCCGCGATGCTGGCTGAGGCTGGCGAGCACGATCTGGTGATCTGCCTCATCTCAGGCGGGGGCTCGGCGCTGATGACGCTGCCTGCCGAGGGTATCTCGCTGGCCGACATGCAAGCACTCACCGGCGCGCTGCTGGCTGCAGGGGCCACCATCAACGAGATCAACGCCATCCGCAAGCATCTCGACGAGGTCAAGGGGGGCGGCCTGGCGCGCCTGGCGGCGCCGGCGCGTCTGGTGTCGTTGCTGCTCTCTGATGTGGTGGGTAATCCGCTCGACGTCATCGCCTCGGGGCCCACAGTACCAGATACAGCCACCTTTGCCGATGCCAGGGGGCTGCTGGAACGATATGACATCTGGCAGACGGCGCCGTTGGCCATCCGCGAGCGCATCGAGCGCGGCCTGGCGGGCGAGCTGCCAGATACGCCCAAGGCTGGCGATCCGCTCTTTGAGCGTGTACAAAACGTTGTTGTGGCATCCAACGACATCGCGGCGCGAGCCGCCGAGCGCCGAGCGCACGAGCTGGGCTATCACGCCCTGCTGTGGTCTACCTATGTCGAGGGTGAGGCTCGCGAGGTGGCTAGGGTGCAGGCGGCCATGGCCAAAGAGGTGCTCGCCTCGGGGCGCCCGTTAGCACGGCCGGCCTGCCTTATTTCGGGTGGCGAGACCACCGTCACCCTTCGTGGCAAGGGCAAGGGGGGGCGCAACCAGGAGATGGCCCTGGCCGCCGCCATCGCGCTGGAGGGTTGGGCCGATGTTGCCGTCGCCTGTCTGGCTACCGATGGCACCGATGGTCCGACAGATGCCTCAGGGGCCTATGCTGACGGCAACACCGTGGCACGTGCGCGGGCGCTGGGGCTCGACGCCTGGGCGCACCTGCAGAGCAACGATGCCTATCCCTTTTTCCAGCAGCTCAATGACCTGCTGTTGACCGGCCCCACCAACACCAATGTCAACGACCTGACGCTGGTGTTCGCCTGGTAATGGGGGCAAGCCCTACTCGAGGATGGTGCTGACCCGCATTTGGGCCTCTTGTAGCTCGTTGTAGGCATCCGCGTCCTGGGCGATGACCTTGCCCAGCGCGCTATAGTAGGCGCCGCCGATGGCCTCCAACTCGGGCGTAAAGCCACCCGGCAAAAAGATGATATTTCTGGGAAAGGCATCGACCACGGCTGTGAGTTCCTCTCCAAGGGTCTGGCGGTAGCTGTCGTTCTGCTGATGCGATAGACGCGGGGGCAGCATGTTGCCGGCCGCGTCCCAGCGGTCTGCCAGAAAGCGGATCCAGATCAGCGCTTCCTCGGGATGGGCAGTCTTGGCCGAGAGGTAGTATCCCTCGACGTTGCCCATGGCCATATCTGCCCGATCGCGGGGCAGGTTGTACATCTTCCAGCCACTCTGCCACTCGAGCATACCAGTGCCTCCGCCGCGCTGGCTGAACCAGTTGAACCAGACGCCGCAGCGCCCGCGGACCTGCGCCTCGTAGATGCC
>JAAYDS010000122.1 GCA_012729155.1 Chloroflexota bacterium
CCGCCAGCTTCTGATGGGCCATCATCTCGGGTTCAGCGCCATAGCCATAGAAACTCGCCACCCTCATGGCCGGAAGGGTCACAATACGTACATTGAGCTGCATAGACATCTCATCCTCCTGCACCATACCGTCTGAACGTGCGACACGCTGTTGCGCAACAACTAGATCATGCCATAGATAAACTGACATCTACTGTCAGGAAATTGTGATATGATATCGTCGTGGCCAGATCGCCTGCGACTACACAAAGGGAGCCATGCGCGCCGATCGACTGTTGGCTTTGCTGATGCTGCTACAATCTCGCGGCAAGTTGACGGCAGCCATGCTCGCCGAGGAACTCGAGGTCTCGGAGCGCACCGTCTATCGCGACATGGAAGCGTTGAGCATGGCCGGTGTGCCCGTGGTGAGCGAGCGCGGCCCCGGCGGCGGCTGCAGCCTGCTCGATGGCTACCGCAGCAGCCTGACCGGCCTGACCGCATCCGAGGCGAGCGCATTGGCCGCTCTAGCGGTGCCCGCGCCACTCGAGCAGCTTGGTCTGGGCGTGGCGCTGCGGCAGGCGTTGCTCAAAGCGGCGGCTTCGCAGAGTACAGGGCTGCCGGCGGCGCGTCTCTATCTCGACCCCGAGCCGTGGGATAACGAGGCTCAGCCAGCGGTGCCGCTGCTAGCCGAGGTGTATGACGCTGTGAACGCTGGCCGACGGCTACGCGTGGCCCGGCCTGGCCCGCATGGGGAACCGCTGTGGCTAGAGATCGATCCGTACGGGCTGGTGTCCAAGGCAGGTCGCTGGTATCTCGTGGCAGGGCTTGGCGAAGCAGGAAAGCCTACGGCTCATCTGGTGGTCTTTCGGGTCGATCACTTGCTGGCAGCCGAGGCCGTGAACTCACCGGCGACAGTGCCCGCCGACTTTGACCTAAAGGCTCACTGGCAGCGCGCCAGCCGTGCCATGGTGGCAGATCAACGGCCCTACTGGGTTCGGCTGCGGCTGCACGTCTCGCTCCTGGCAGAGCTGCATCGGCAATTTCCCGGCCAGAGGCAGAACCTGGATGAGGCGCGATCCGCCCAGACTGACGACTGGCTGATCATCGCACTCCCCTATGTAAGCCTCGAGAACGCCCGCGCACGCATCTTGCCGTGGGGAGGGGCAGCCGTGGTGCTATCGCCCGAGCCGCTGCGTCAAAGCGTGGCCGACTTTGCGCGGCAGGCCGCGGCGGGGTACGAGCGCGAGTAAACCAGTCCAGTCTGTGAAGCCGCGCCAGGAGGGCTGGCCTACGGCCAGGGCTGCCAGACCAGTGGCAACGCGGCGTCTGCGCTCGATCGGCGTCGGCCCGTTGGTCGCCCGGTTTGGTGCCGCCTGCCGTGAGCATGAGCATCGACGGGCTCAACGAATGTCACCCAGCCGCCTCAGCTTGCTCTTACGGCTGGAGGGGTGTCCACGCTCCCGCGGTCAGCGCCGGGACGCTGCCCCCAACCGGTGGAGCTGTCGAGGCCGATCGATCCGCTCAGGCGTGGCTGCCGAGGGCCGGCCAGAGAGACGGTTCTTGACCTCGATGATCTGCTGGCGCATGCCATCGTCTTCATCATAGAGGGTGGTCAGCTTGTCGCAGGCGTAGAGTGCTGTGGTATGGTCGCGCCCGCCAAACGCCTGGCCGATTTGCGGGTAAGAGAGTCCCAGTAGGTCGCGCACCAGATACATGGCCACCTGCCGGCACAGGGCGATGTTCTGGCTACGCTTGCGTCCCAGCAGCTGGTCGCGCGTAACACCATAGTATTCGCAGGTGATGCGCTGTACGTCGTCAACCGACACCCGCGGTGCAGGCATGGCTGTCTCGCCAAGCGCCCGCTCGACCGTGGCCATGGTGAGCGGCTCGCCGAGCATGCTGGCGTAGGCCGTCACCCGCGTCAGAGCGCCCTCTAGCTCGCGGATATTGGACTCGATGCGGCTGGCGATGGCCGCGAGCACCTCATTGGGCACAAAAAGCCCCTGGCTCTCAGCCTTGGTGGCCAGTATCGCCATGCGCGTCTCATAGTCGGGAGCCTTGACATCGGCGATCAGGCCCCACTCGAACCGTGAACGCAGCCGCTCTTCGAGGCTGATGAACGCCTTGGGCGGCCGGTCGCTCGACAGCACAATCTGGCGGTTCTCTTGATAGAGGTCGTTAAAGGTGTGAAAGAACTCTTCTTGAGTGGCGTCTTTGCTGATCAGGAACTGGACATCGTCGAGCAACAACAGCTCGATGGTGCGGTATTTGGCGCGGAAATCGTCTGTGGTGCGCAGGCGAATGGCGTTGATCAGCTCATTGGTGAACGTCTCGGTCGAGACATAGAGCGTGCGCAAGCCCCGCGCCACTGCGCGGTTGCCGATGGCGTGCAACAGATGCGTCTTGCCGAGACCTGCGCCGCCATAGATGAACAATGGGTTGTAGGCCTGCCCGGGCTTTTCGGCCACAGCGAGGCTACCTGCGTGGGCCAGGCGGTTCGACTGCCCAACGATAAAGTCCTCAAACGTGTAGCGAGGGTTGAGATGGCTGTCCTTGGGGTCCGTCCCCCCTAGGGCAGCGGCTTCGGCTGCCGGCTGCTGCCCCGCCCAAATGGGCCCGGGAACGGTCTCGCCCTCATCGATGGGGCCGTTGCGCTGCACCACAAAGCGCAAGGTAACGGTGCGCCGCGCCACGGTAGAGGCCACCCTCTGGATATCGCCGTACATGCGCCCTTCGAGATAGCCCTGTGCAAAGGCGTTGTGCACCCCCACCACCAGCACACCGTCCTCGTACGAGAGGGCATGTGTATCTCGCACCCAGGTGTCGAAGGTGGGACGCTCAAGCTGGAGCTGCAGTTGACCCAGCGTTGCCTGCCAGAGCTGGTATGCATCCATCGGTCATCATCCCCCACTATGGTGCCGCAGCGACCTTGGCCCATCACACAGGTGTACACCCACAAGGTAAACGGTACACAAGACCGGATGCGTGAGGGCTCCGGCCCCTATAGCCGCCAGACTTGATCAAAGCCCCTGCGGCAGTCTGGCGGATAGGCCAAGGCTGCGCCAATAGCGACGAGAGGGTGTAGGCAAAGCCGATTCCTCAGTGTTAGAACACGCCTAACCGCGAGCCATGACGGCGTATTTGCCTGCGCAAAGACTCTGGTGATCGTCAGAGTCCTCTAGTCACAACCTCGAGAGGGGCTGTCGGCGGCGGTAGATCCATCGCTGGGTGCCAGCCACCAGATTGCCCTGATCATACCAGTTGCCGCCCGAGATGACAAGGGGCATGTCGAGCCCTCTACGTTTCTCAAGCGACACGCTCGGCAATACCACAAGAAGTGGGCCACAGAAAAGAGCCGCTCCACAACACGTGGGCGGCTCTTTGGAGATCATTCGTGATCGTGTTCGTTAGTACCACGCGCCAAGAATTTACGCAGAGTGCCACAGTTGTCGTTGGCTCTACGGCGCGTCGGTCAGACTCTGCGGTGCGGGGATGGGCTTGGGGCGCCTCCCCCAGATGAGCCCCGCCACCAGCCCGGCGGCGGCCAACACCGCACATACCAGGGCAACAATGGCTGCTCCCATGCGTCCTTCGACGCCATTGTTCGACATAAACACACCGACAAAAGCCCAGACAACGACCAGGTTGACCAGCCAGTCGCGTCGCAGCAGCGAAAAGACCGCTGACAGCGCAGTGCCCACCAGCAACATGATAACGGCCCAGTCTGTCTCACGCAGGCCCCAGCGGTTCCAGTTGAGGTCGATCAGCAGCGTTGAGGCGTTCGCGATCGCCGCTACGCAGATCCAGCCCAGGTAGACACTAAAGGGCGCTCGCACCAGCCACTGTACCAGCGGTCTGGCCTGTCTCACACCCGTGCCCAGTCGTATATAGATGAGCACCAGCGTCACCAGAATGATGGCCATCAGAACCATCGTCGCCCCGAACCATTTATAGTGCCAGCAGAACATCCAGATGGCGTTGGCGACCATGTTCACAGCAAAGAGCACGCCGATCTGCCGCTGAAACGGCGCATCGGCCGTCGAGGGCAGCGCCTGATAGACCACATAGGCCAGCAACCAGAGGTAGATGAGCCCCCATATACTAAACACGTAGGCAGCCGGGGTAAACACGGCATCAATCGCTTCCGACACCTGGCCAGTGGTGTTGCCGCCAAAGCGCAACACGTTGGCGAGCCCATTCACTGCCGCAGCGAACAGGAACGCACCCACGTTGATCCATCGTCTCGTCGTCGGTTTCATCGCTCCCCCTCTTGCTCCACCATTGTGCTCATGAGAAGGCACAACTGCAGCATAGCGCCAAAGCCCAGCGCGCGCAACGGGAACCTCTGGGCGGCGAGACGCGTCA
>JAAYDS010000003.1 GCA_012729155.1 Chloroflexota bacterium
CCCAACAGCTCGCCTTGCTGTGGCGCGGCTATCGCGCCCTGATGCAGAGCGACGCCACCGCGCCGCAAGAGCTCGCCAGCCTGCAGGCCCAGCTCTATGAGGCCATGACCGCCGAGCAGCTGGCCGCCATCGCTGCCCTGCGCCTCACCAACGCCGATCTGATGGCCACCATGGCCGAGCAGGGCGTGCAGGGCGCGCCGGCAGCCGGCGAGCTCAGCGACGAGCAGCGCGCCCGCATCGAGGCGCTGCGGCAGGCCGGAGCATCGCAGGGCGGGAGCATGGGGCCAGGTGGCGGCATCGGGCCAGGCGGTGGCATGGGGGGCGGCCCCGCCGCTGGCGGCATGGCGATCCAGGGCGGCCCGCCGCCCGACATGGGCGCTATCGGCGGCGCCATGCCCCCCGACGCCCAGGGTGCCACAGGCGCCGGCACGGTGCGGCGCGCACTGGCGCCCACGGCCCTGATGGATAAACTGATCGCACTGCTAGAGAGCAAATAGCGCCTCAGCGGAGGTCGTCATGAGCGCCAGGACCGTGCTGATCGTCGACGATGAAGAGCGCCTGCGGGCGCTGGTGCGCACCTATCTGGAGCGCGAGGGCTACCGCGTGCTGACGGCCGCCAACGGCCGCGAGGCCCTGCGCCTCACCCGCAGCGAAAAGCCCGACCTGATCATCCTCGACATCATGATGCCCGAGATGGACGGCTACGAGTATGTGCGTCAACACCGCGCCGAGAGCCTGCCCGGCGCCATCATCATGCTCACGGCACGCGTCGACGACGCCGACGCCGTACTGGGCCTCGAGCTGGGCGCCGACGACTATGTCACCAAGCCCTTTAGCCCGCGTGTGCTGGTGGCCCGCGTGCGCGCCGTGCTGCGGCGTGCCAACGCTCGCCCGCCCGGCGAGCAACTGCTGCGCGCCGGCCAGGTGGTGGTCGACCGCGCCGCACACACCGTTACCGTGGCAGGCCGCGAGGTCGACCTGACCCCTTCAGAGTTCGACCTGCTGGCCGTCCTCGTGGCGGCCCCTGGGCGCGTGTTCACCCGCGCACAACTGCTCGAGCAGGTGCAGGGCGTGGCCTACGAGGCCTATGAGCGCACCATCGACGTGCACGTCAAGAACCTGCGCGCCAAGCTCGAGGATGACCCGCGCGACCCGCGCTATATCGAGACGGTCTATGGCGTGGGCTATCGCTTTGCCGAGCAGACCGAGGAGGCCTGATGAGCCGTGTGTCGCTCTGGGTCAAGCTGGCGGTTGCCTTTGTGGCCGTGGCGCTTGCGGGGCTCGCCCTGGTGGCCCTCTATGTCTACCGCACCACCGTGGGCGAGTTTGGCACCTTTATGGTGGCGCACAACAGGGGAGACATCGTGCAGCGCTGGGCCAACTACTACCGCGAGCATGGCAGCTGGCAGGGCGTCGAGCTAGAGCTGCTCGCCCCGCCGCCGCGCCCGCCCAGCGCGACGACCGCCAACCTCGGCGACGCCAGCAGCGCGCCGCAGCCATCTGACTGGATCGTGCGGGGGCGCGTGGCCGTGGTAGATGCCGACGGGCGCGTGATCATCGCTGGCCAGGGCTTTGAGCTGGGCCAGGTGGCGCCGCGCGCCCTGGTGCGCGATGGCGTGCCCATCACCGTCGACGAACAAGAGGTGGGCCGCCTGCTGCTGGGCTTTGTGCCCAACGAGCCCCAGTCGCCGCAAGAGCGCTTTCTGGGGCGGTTCAGCATGGCGCTGCTGCTGGGCGGCAGCGCGGCGGCGCTGTTGGCGGTGGTGCTGGGCGTGCTGCTGGCCACCTCGTTGACGCGCCCGCTGCGCGCGCTGCGCACCGCCGCCGAGGCCGTCTCGCGCGGCGAACAGGTGCAGCCCATCCCCGTGCGCACCCACGACGAGTTGGGCGAGCTGGCCACCTCGTTCAACCGCATGACGGCCGAGCTGGCCCGCGCCCAACAGCTCCGCCGCCAGATGACCGCCGACATCGCCCACGAGCTGCGCACGCCGCTCACGCTCATCCTGGGCCACGCCGAGGCGGTGGCCGATGGCGTGCTGCCCGCCGACAGCCAGGCCATCGGCGTCATCTATGACGAGGCCCAGCGCCTCTCGCGCGTGGTCGACGACCTGCGCACCCTCTCGCTCTCTGACGCCGGCGAGCTCTCACTGCTCACCGAGCCCGTCGACCCGCGCGCCTTGCTCGAATCGGCCGTTGCCGCCCACCGCGTGGCCGCTCAAGAGGCGCAGGTGGCTTTGGCGCTCAGTGTTGCCGACGACCTGCCGGCGGTCGAGGCCGACCCCGACCGCATCTTGCAGGTGCTGCACAACCTCGTCAGCAACGCCCTGCGCTACACCGACGCCGGCGGCAGCATCACCCTCTCTGCGCGCCCGCACCAGCAGGGCGTGCTCTTTGGCGTGCAAGATACGGGCCGTGGCATCCCCGTCCAAGAGTTGCCCAGCGTGTTCGAGCGCTTTTACCGCGGCGACCGCTCGCGCCACCGCGACGAGGGCGGCTCGGGCCTGGGGCTCACCATCGCGCGCTCGTTGATCGAACGGCATGCCGGTCGCATCTGGGCCGAGAGCGAGCCCGGCCAGGGCGCCAGCCTGCTGTTCACACTGCCTCTTGCCCGGTAATGCAGGCCGTTGCGCCCTGGCCCAGCCCTTCGGGGATGCCCGCCTCGCACGGCACCCCCGTCTGACAGAGCCCGCAGCCATAGCCCTCAAAGCCATAGTGCGCCAGCACATAGGGCCGCGTGGCCCCCACATAGGCGCCACAGAGGCGCTTGTCGTGCCCGGCAGCGCTGAGCGCGCCGGCAGGGCACCGCTCGATGCAGGCGCCGCAGGTGCCCCGCGCATAGTGCAGGCAATAGGCATGCGGATCGTTGTAGGGCCGCGGCGTGGGCGGCACGGCCACCTGCGCCACCACCGAGCCCAGCCGCACGGCCTTGCCCAGCGGCGTGATCAGCCCATCGCACAGGCCAAAGGTGCCCAGCCCGGCCGCATAGGCCATGTGCCGCTCTGACCAGCGGCTGGCCGGCCCATAGCGCGCCGTGTCGACGGTGCCAAACCCCGGCAACAGCACGGGCGCTGCGGCGGCATGGCCCGCCGCCTCGAGGGCGCGCACCACCTCGCGCCGCAGGTGGTCGTTGAATAGCTCGCCATAGATGCGCGAGCGCGCCCAGCGCTCGGGCGGGTAGGCCGTGGCCTGCCGGCTGTCGGCGCGCGTGGCCGCCGTCTGCGGCAGCACCCAGCAGATCACGGTCAGTTGCGCGGCATCGAGCGCGCCCAGCTCGGGGTGCGCCAGCGCCAGCGCCTCGGCAGGCGCCCAGTGGTGCGGGCCCACGTGCTCTTTGTAGGCCGCAAAAAGCGGGTCGTCGCCGGCGGCAAAGCCCACCAGCGGCTCGCCCCAGGCGCGCTCGTCGCTCGCGCCCTGCAGGCGGTTGGCCGGCCCGTCGCACAGGGTCCGCACCAGGGCGCGCAGCCGCTCGCCCGCGCCCTCGCCGCACAAGCCAACGCCCATCTCACGCCTCCTGATGGATGAGCGCGCCCTCGGCATACACCGCCACGGGGTAGCTCTCCAGCGCAAAGGGGTCGCCGCTCCAACAGACGAACGAGGCCCACTTGCCCTCGGCCAGCGTGCCCAGCACGTCATCTACGCCCAGAATGGCCGCGTTCTGCCGCGTGATGATCTCGAGCGCCGCCTGTTTGCTCAGCCCCACCCGCAAGAACCAGCGCAGCGTCAACAGCAGCGTCTTTTGCAGAATCACCGGATGGTCGGTCATCAGCCCGTAGGTGACGCCCGAGCTGACCAGATAGGCCAGGTTGCGCCAGTTCTCGTGTTTGAGCTCGACCTTGTAGGCCAGCGTGTCGAGCGGGCCATACACCACAGGGATGCCCCTCGCCGCCAGCTCGCGGTAGGTCTGGCCGTCGTGCACATCGCAGGTGTGCTCGATCACCACGTCGAGCCCGAACTCGTCGACAAAGCGCAGCAGCGCCGCCACGTCGTCGGCCTTGTGCACGTGCACGCGCAGCCGTTGTTCGCGCCTGAGCAGCGCCCGCAACACCGTCTCCTCGGCGCTGTACCTGGGCGCCTCGCCCTCGCCCTTTTCGGCCACGGCGGCCTCTTGCGCCAGCTTGTTGCGCACGTCGTGCAGCTTGCCCCGCAAAATCGCCAGCGCCCCCATGCGTGTATAGGGCCGCGATCCCTGCCACTCGCGCACGCTCATGGGGTTGTAGCCAAAGGCCGCCTTGATGCCCGCACGGCAGATCAGCGCGTCGTTGGTGTTGCCCGCATAGTTACGGATCACCGCCGAATCGCCGCCGATGATGTTGCCGCTGCCCGGCAGCACACAGGCATAGAGCACCCCCGCCTCGATCGACTCGCGAAAGCCAGCGTCGTCCATCTGGATCGAGTCGAGCACATCGGCGTGGGCCAGCATGGCGTCCATATGCTCGTTGGCCTCGGCCTCGGCGCCGGGCTCGCCCGAGCGAATCAGCCCGATGTGGCTGTGGGCGTCGATCAGCGCCGGCGTCACCACCGGATAGAGCGGCCCCTCGCCCGCGCCCTGGCCCACAGACGTGAGGCGGTCGCCCTCCCACGCCAGGGTAGCGTTCTCGAGCACCTCTGTGCCGGTGTACAACGTCGCCGCGCGTATGGTCTGCATCTCGCGCCTCCTCAGCATATTGGCGCGATTCTAGCGCATCGCCGTATCCCGCGCCAACAGCCCCCGCGCGGCCGCTCTATATGCACGATTGACGCCCTTTTGCGAACATTCATTCTATTGACTTTGGCTGTTGTACAGGCTATGCTGGGCAGGCAGTGGGCCTTGCGCTCAAGTGCGTTTGTTTAGAGCGCTGTGCATCTGCCCAAGGAGGGGCGCCATCATGAAGAGAGCTGTCTCCATCACACTGATCGCGGTCATCTTGCTGCTGGCCGCGGCGCCGCTGGTCTCGGCCGACGCCGGCACCACCATGGTGGTCAACTCGTCGCTGGGGCTGAGCTTGCGCGAAAAGGCCGGCCTGGGCCAGCCGCTTGTCGCCGTCATGCTCAACGGCGAGACCGTCACCCTGCTGCAAAAGTCGATCTGGAAGCAGGGCATCGAGTGGGCCAAGGTCGAGTTCAGTCGCTATGGCTACACCTACACCGGCTTTTGCGCCGCCGCCTACCTCAAGAGCTATGGCGGCTATCCCGAGCCCATCGACAGCTGGGATGATGGCGAGGGCTGGAAGGTGACTTCGCTCGGCGGCCTGCGCCTGCGCAGTGGCGCCGGCCTGGCGCACTATGCCGTGCGCATCGTGCCCTATGGCACCATTCTCAAGCCCACCAACGCCGCCACGGTGGTGGCCGATGGTTACACCTGGCGCCAGCTCAAGTACGGCGGCGCCAAAGTGTGGGCCGCCCAAGAGATGCTGCAGCACGTGGGCGGCGAATAGGCGGGCCACCTCGCCGCACAAGCCCAGGCGCCTCGTCGGGCCCCACAGCGCTGGCCTGACGGGGCGCCTTGCGCCGCGCCACACAGGAGCTAACCATGCAACCCCTCGCCTGGGCCGCACTGGCCCTGGCCACAGCCGCGCTGGCCTGGGTGGGCCGGCGCCCACTGCGCACAGGCTTTGACATCGCCCGCGGCGAGGCAGCCGGCCTTGTCTGGCGCCTGCGTCACCCGCGCCGCGCCCTCGGCATCTGCCCGGCGGCCCATGTGCGCACCAGGCTCGACATCTTTGCCCCCCTCGACGACGCCCCCGGCGGCCGCCCGGTGATCATCTACCTGCATGGCGGCGGCTGGAACACCATGCGTCGCCCCCTGTTCGCCTGCAGCGCCCGCCAGTGGGTGCGCCTGGGGTTGGTGGCCGTGGTGCCCGACTATACCCTCTACCCTCGCGCGCGCTATCAGCAGATGGCCGACGAGTGCGCCGCCGCCGTGGCCTGGACGCTCGAGCACTGCGCCGAGTATGGCGGCGACCCCCGCCGGGTGTACCTGTTCGGCCACTCGGCCGGCGCGCACCTGGGCGGGCTGCTGGCCTATGACGCGCGCTGGCTGGCGCGCTATGGCCACACGCCGCAGGCGCTGGCGGGGTTCATCGGCTCCAACGGCGTGTACGACGCCGAGGCCGAGCACGACCTGTGGGTGCGGCGCTTTCCGTGGATCCGTGGTCGCGGCGTGGTGTGGCAGGTGATGGGCGCCTCGCGCGAGGGGCTGCGGGCCGGCTCGCCCGTGCGCTACGTGACGCCCGAGGCCCCGCCCACGCTGCTGCTACACGGCGAGATCGATCGCGTGGTGCCCGTCAGCATCGGGCTGGCCCTGCGCGCTGCCCTGCAGGCTGCCGGCGTGCCCGTGGTGTGGCACTGCTATCCGCGCCTGGGGCACATCGACGCTCTCTTTCGCGCTGCGGCTGCGCCGCAGGCACCGCTCAACCGCGACATCCTGGCCTTTATCCAGCAGACGGCCGCGGCTAGTGCCGCACCCCCTCTTGCAGCGCAAAGGCGATCTCGATCAGCACCGCGATGAACAGCAGCACCAGCGCCGTGCCCAGCCGCAAAAAGCCCAAAAACTGCAGCCCCACCATCACGCCCGTGGCGATGGCCAGCAGCAGCCCCTGCCGCAGCACCCGCGCCAGGTCGCCACTGCGCCCCAGCGAGCGCCCCAGCCGCTGGTAAAAGAGGTAAGAGAGCGGCGCGGCCGTCAGCACCATGGCCCCCGCCCAGATGGCCAGAAACACAAACTGCGCCCGCGCATCGGGATAGGTGCTGTGCATCAGATAGACCAGCCCTGCCCAGCAGAGCAACCCGAGCAGCAGGAATACGGCCATCAGGGTGCTGTTGCGCATCGCCACCTCCTGCGCGCCAGTCTAGCGCAAACCGGCGCCAGCGCCAATGACCCGCCCTGGCCAGGCCTGGCCGCCTGGCCAGGTCACATTCTGGCCATCTGCCGCGCGCACAAACGCCGCCATCTGCGTATAGTATCTGTTTGTGAGCATAGGAACTGTGGAGACCCGTCATGACTGCAGACAGCCGCTACATCGCCCGCTTTGATCAATCCATCCGCGACCTGCTGCGCGACGCCCTGCGCCTCTCGGCGGGCAGCCGCGAGATGGCCGCCTTTGTGGCCCGTGCCGCGGGCTGGCACCATCGCTCGGCGCGGATGCGCGCTCGCTGGGCCCAGCAGGGCGTGCCCGTGCCCGCGCTGATGATCTACTCGATCACCAAAAGGTGCAATCTACACTGCAAGGGCTGCTATGCCCACGCCCAGACGCGCGCCCCCGAACCCGAGCTGACCGACGCCGAGCTGCTGCGCGTGGCCGACGAGGCCGCCGAGCTGGGTGTGTCGATCTTGATGCTGGCCGGCGGCGAGCCCCTCACCCGGCCGGTGCTGTTCGAGCTGGCCGAGCGCCACCCGCAGATCGTCATGCCGGTGTTCACCAACGGCCTGCTGATCGACGACGAGACCATCGCCCGCTTCAAGGCCCGGCGCAACCTCATCCCGGTGATCAGCCTCGAGGGCCACGCCGGCGAGACCGATGACCGCCGCGGCGAGGGCGTGCACGCCTACCTGCTGGGCGTCATCGCCAGGCTGCGCGAGGCCGGCCTGTTCTATGGCACGTCGCTCACGGTCACCCACAGCAACTATGACCTGCTGACCTCGCCCGCCTATGCCCGCGAGCTGACCGAGCTGGGCTGTCGGCTGTTCTTTTACGTCGAGTACGTGCCCATCGAGCCCCACAGCGAGGCGCGCTGCCTCAGCGAGGCGCAAAAGGTTGCCCTGACGCCGCACCTCGACGCCCTGCGGCGCGACCTGCCCGGCCTCTTTGTGGCGCTGCCTGGCGAAGAGGAGCTGTTTGGCGGCTGCCTGGCCGCTGGGCGCGGCTTTTTGCACATCAGCGCCGAGGGCCGCGTCGAGCCCTGTCCCTTTGCGCCCTATTCAGACGTGAGCCTGCGCCGCATGCCCCTGCACGAGGCGCTGCAGAGCGATCTGCTGCGCGCCATCCGCGAGAGCGACGTGCACCTGGCCGAGACCCAGGGCGGCTGCGCCCTGTGGGTGCACCGCGAGTGGGTCGAATCGCTCCTGGCGCAGCCCCAAGAGGCCTAGCCGCGCGCCGCCAGCCTATCAGGCCGCCGCCCGCTGTGGGCGGCGGCCAGCAGCAGTGCCAGGTCTGCCAGCCAGATGGCCACCTGCGCGGCCAGATAGGCCGAGCGCCAGCCGCCTGTCAGCAGGTAGAGCCCGCCTGGCGCCAGCGTGCTCGCCAGCGTCAGGGCACAAAGCGCCCCCGCGGCCACCCGCCAGCGCACAGAGGACGCCTGCCGCGCTAGCCGCCAGAGCGCCAGCAGCGGCAGTAACAGCAGCAGGTCGTCGTACCAACGGTGATAGGCCCACAGCCG
>JAAYDS010000123.1 GCA_012729155.1 Chloroflexota bacterium
GGCTCGCCCTGACGCCCGAGTTGCAGCAAGAGGTCACAGCTTTCCTGGATGAGCGCCGTCTCTTGACGACGCAGCTGGCCGTGCGTGAGGCGGGCTACAAGCGCATTGCTGTACAGGTGGCGGTCGTAGCCAGGCCAGGCACCGACGCCCACCGGTTAAGGACTGATGTGCACCAAGCGCTCGACCTTTTCCTGAATCCTCTCGTGGGGGGATTGGATGGCACCGGCTGGCCCTTTGGGCGTGAGGTCTATCTGTCTGACCTGTACACGTGTATTCAGCAGGTCGACGGGTTGCTCAACGTACAGACACTGCAGATGGCCTGGCTTGATGAGACCGACCAGCCGCACCTGGGCGAGCGCAAAATCGACTTGTTGGCGCATGAGGTGGCGATCTCAGACATCCACGTCGTCACTGTTGAGGCGGGAGAGTGAGCGATGGCTGATGCCCTGGGCGCACGATTGATCATCCGTATGCCCGATGGCCCCGACGTAGTTTTTGCACTTGCTCAGCCGGTGGTGCGCATCGGCCGTAACCCTGCGCCACAGAACGACCTGGTGCTACCACATAGCGCTGTGTCGCGCTATCACGCTCGCATCTACTGCGATCGCTTGCCCTATCGCGTGCAAGATGTGGGCAGCAGCAACGGCACCGCCCTGAACGACGCGCCGGTGGCCCCTAATGAGATGTGGCCCCTGACTGACGGCGATATCATTGGCATCGGGCCCTTTCGGCTGACCTATGTGGCACCCCGCGAGTCGGATCAGGCTTTGGCCATCGAGCCTCCTGTGGCGAGGGCTGAGGCAGAGATCGCCGCAGGTGGGCAGGCAATGCCCGGCACACCAGGTGGCGCAGAGCCGCCCATCCCCCCCTCTCAAGGGCAGCGTGTATTGTCAGAGCCGCCGCCATGGTTAGGCATGCCCACCGACGCCAGTCGGTGGTTGCAGCACCTGCCGCCACTCTACGCCGAGGAAGGATTCCTGGGGCGGTATCTCCTGCTGTTCGAAGATTTGCTGGGGCCAGCCGAACAGGCGATTGCGCATTTCGACCTGTTCCTTGACCCCGAGACCTGCCCCGATGATATGGTGCCGTTGTTGGCGCAGTGGCTTGGCGTTGAGGTTGCCGAGCGCTGGCCACTGGCCGTCAAGCGGCAGCTCGTAAAGCATGGCGCCTGGCTGCATCGAGCCCGTGGTACGCTGCCTGGCCTAAAGCGTCACCTCGAGATCTGCACGGGCGGTGCGGCCGAGATCAGCGAGAACGACGAGCGCCCTCACACCATCGTCGTTCGCATCGCTGCCCCTCAAGAGACGATCGATCGGCCGCTGCTCTCTGAGGTGATCCGCTATCACTGCCCTGCTCACGTGGGCTTTGCCTTACGGATAGACTGACGACGGCCCTGTGCCGAGAAAGGCGACTGACATGGAGAGACTCGTTGGCACGGTGCTCAATAGCTCCTATCGCGTTGACAAGCTGCTTGGCCAGGGGGGCATGGGCGCCGTCTTTCGCGCTCGAGACGTCGCACTGGACAGAGACGTGGCCATCAAGCTGATGCATAGCCACATCTCGACGCAGCAAGGCTTTCGCGAGCGCTTTTTGCAGGAAGCACGGGCCATCGCCGCTCTGTCGCATCCTGGCATCGTGCCGATCCACGCCTTCAGTAGTGATCCCCAGCAGCTCTATATCGTGATGGCGTTCATCGAGGGGCAGAACCTAGCCGACTGGCTTCATCTGCTCAATCAGCGCCAGCAGACGGCCTCGCTTTCCGAAACGCTGGGCATCGCCGAGATGGTGGCCGACGCTTTGGCCTATGCGCATCGTCGGGGCGTGTATCATCGCGACATCAAGCCCGGCAATATAATCCTTAGACCGCTGGAGGCGGGACAGGTCAACGAGGCGGGGCTGACCTTTCACCCCATCGTGACCGACTTTGGCCTGGCCAAACTGGCTGAGGGCGGCGTGCAGTCGATGGCAGGGCTCTCGATGGGCACGCCGGCCTACATGGCGCCCGAGCAGTGTGAAGCCAGGCCCATCGACGGTCGCGCTGACCTCTACTCGCTGGGCATCGTGCTCTACGAGTTGGTCGCAGGGCGCGTGCCCTTTGCAGTCAGCACCCTCACCGAGGCGCTGAAGGCTCACACACAACAGACGCCGCCTCCACCACGTACACTGGCGCCCGATCTGCCCACGTCTGTCGAGAGGGTCATCCTCAAGGCACTGGCCAAGCGGCCCGAGGAGCGCTTTCAGAATGGCGCCGAGATGGCCGAAGCGCTGCGCCTGGCGCGGCAGGGTCTGTCGGCTGACCAGGGGGCCTCCACAGCAGCGCCCACGCAGGCGGGCTATGCCAGCCTGGCAACGTTGATGTCACAGCAGACGCCACCGCCAGCGCCCAAAGAGGCGGCCTGGCCTACGCCGCCCTCTGATCTCGAAGCTGGTGCTCAGGTTATGGTGATGGCCCCCGATGGCACGAGTAGCGCGGTGGCCTTTGGGACGCGAAGCGCCCTCACCATCGGCCGTGACCCCGGCAACAGCATCGCGCTGGACGATCCGCAAGTCTCGCGCCAGCACTGCCAGGTGAGCACCGACAACGGGCGGTTTTTTGTGACCGACCTCAATTCGACCAACGGTACCTTTCTGGGCGACAACAAGCTGCTGCCGGGCGTGGCCGAGCCCTGGCGGCCAGGGCAGCCTGTACGCGTAGGGGGGCATTGGCTGCGTCTGCGGTTGGCCGAGGGCGGCTCACGACCGGTGGCTCAAGAGGCATTGTCTGCCGCTGTGGGCCCACGCCTGACCGCAAGGCCTGTCACCCTGACGCTCGAGCCTGAGCGCGTGATTGTAGAGCCTGGCAAGGCCGTGAACATGACGCTTCATGTGCTCAATCAGCAGCAGCAGGTCGATCATTTTGTCGCGGTGGTAGAGCAGCTGCCACAGCAGTGGGTTACAGCCCCTGCCCAGCCATTGCGCCTTGCCCCCGGCGATGCCGGCATCTTGGCTCTGCGCCTAGCGCCGCCTCGTGACGCGACCAGCGTGAGTGGCGAGCATGTCTTTGATGTTCGCGTGGTATCACGGGCCGACCCGAGCATCAGCGCTCAGGCCACCGGCACTTGCCAGATCACGCCGTTTCGCGCCATGAGCCTCGACCTGCAGCCCAGCACCTTTGTCAACGCGGGCACGGCGTTCCTCGGTGTAGCGAACCAAGGCAATAGCCTGGAGACCATAGAGTTGGCCGTGGTCGACCCAGCAGGGGTGTTGGCCACACCCCCTTCGAGCCAGCGCCTTGTGTTGCAGGCAGGGCAGCGCCAGCAGGTAGAACTGCCTCTTGTCGCCAAGCGGAGGCGCCCCTTGATCGGCAATCCGAGTACCAGCGCTTTTCAGGTGCAGGCGCGCGCCCAGGAGCAACAGCTCGCCGCGGTACAGGGCTCGTTCACGGTGAGACCGATCGTGCCCACGTGGGCCATCCCCATTCTCACGACGCTGGTGTTGCTGCTCTGCGCGGGGGTGGCGCTCGCCTACAACAACGCCCAAAAGGGCAGGACAGCCGAACGCACCGCCATCGCGATGGGCATCAACCAGGCGACGGTAACCGCTGAAGCGGTCATGGCCATCAATGCGACGCAAACGGCAGAAGCATTGGCCGCAGTGGCGACGTCACAGGCTCAGGCAGAGGCTACTGCCAACATGCAGACGGCCACCGTTGTAGCGGCCAAGAGCACCGCAGACTGGCTCGCTGCCGATACCGATGGAGATGGGCTGACCAATGCACAAGAGCAGGCCTATGGCACAGACCCTCATA
>JAAYDS010000124.1 GCA_012729155.1 Chloroflexota bacterium
CCCACCCCTCAGCCGCGTTTTGAGCGGTGCGGTCCGCGCAGGTCGTGCCCAGTAACGTTATCTGCCATCTGGGGAGCCTCTGTGACACGTTACATCATCCGACGACTAGTGCTCATCATTCCCGTATTGCTTGGCATATCGGTGGTGACTTTTGGCATGTTGCGGCTCATACCAGGCGACCCTGCGACAGTGATGCTTGGTGAACACGCCACCATCGATAGTATTGCCGAGTTCCGCGAACGCATGGGGCTCAACGAGCCCATCTATGTTCAATACGGTATCTACCTGAGAGATCTGCTGCGCTTTGACCTTGGCCGTTCTATCATGACCAACCGACCGGTCATTGAGGAGATCCGCCAGCGTTTCCCCGCCACCCTGGAGCTCACCCTGGGGGCTATGGGCTTTGCCACCTTGTTTGGCGTCTCCTTTGGCATCATCGCCGCTTATCGGCACAACTCTGCCCTGGACGTGGGCGTCATGCTGGTGGCCTTGTTGGGCGTCTCGATGCCGATCTTTTGGCTCGGCCTGATGCTTGCCTATGTCTTTGGCTTCAAGCTGCAATGGCTGCCGCCTTCTGGGCGCCTGCAGGTGGGCATCGAGTTGCTGCCCCTGGCGCAGGCGTGGGGCCTGAGCGACTGGGCCGCGACACATCGCGTGGGGCGCAATCTGCTCGAGTTTTTCTCGGGGTTTAACATCCTGTCAGCAGTGCTCACCGCTAACTGGGAGGCACTCTGGAGCTCGATCAAGCATCTCATCTTGCCCTCGATTGCTCTGGGGTCCATCCCCATGGCCATCATTGCTCGCATGACACGCTCCAGCCTGCTGGACACGCTGGGCGAGGACTATATACGGACGGCGCGCGCCAAGGGCCTCAAAGAGCGGATGGTGCTGTGGAGGCATGCACTGCGCAACGCTCTACTGCCGATTACCACCGTCATGGGGCTGCAGCTCGGCTTTTTGCTGGGTGGAGCCATTCTCACCGAAACGATCTTTTCGTGGCCTGGGCTGGGGCGGCTGGTGGTCAACCGCATTCTGGCACGCGACTATCCCGCTGTTCAAGGGAGCGTGATCTTTATCGCCTTTGTTTTTGTGCTGGTCAATCTGATCGTCGATGTCTCTTATGCCTATATGGACCCGCGTATTCACTATGAGTAAACTGAGACGAGTGCTAGAGTCATGATGACAGCGAATCCAAGCAAGCGACAGCGGGCTGGTGTTGATAAACCCTACCGCAGTAGCCTGTTCCTCGACGCCATACAGCGCCTCATTCGTGATAAAGTGGCCGTGGCAGGCCTGGTGATTATGGGCGTCTTTGTTCTTGCGGCCGTTTTTGCACCGCTGCTCGCCCCCTATGATCCTATCGCGCAGACGCTTACCCTACGGCGCCAGCCGCCATCTCTGGCGCATCCTCTGGGCATGGACGATCTGGGCCGAGATATCCTCAGTCGTATCATCTTTGGTACACGCCGCTCACTGCAGGTGGGCGTGCTCTCGGTGGGATTGGCTATTGTCGTGGGCATGCTGATCGGGGCGCTAGCAGGCTTTGTGGGCGGCTGGCTCGATACCGTCACGATGCGGTTTATGGACGTTATGCTCGCCTTTCCGGCACTGCTGTTGGCCATCGCCATCGTCACCATTCTGGGGCCGGGCCTGATGAACATGCTCTATGCCATCGGTATTGTGTCCATCCCCGCCTATGCGCGCATCGTGCGTGCTTCGGTGCTCAGCATCAAGCAGCAGGACTATATTCTGGCCGCACGTATGTTGGGGGTGCGGAATCTACGTATTCTGTTCAAGCATGTCTTGCCGAATTGTCTCACGCCGCTGATCGTGCAGGGCACGTTGGGCATCGGCACCGCCATCCTCGATGCCGCTGGTCTCTCGTTCTTGGGGCTCGGCGCCCAGCCCCCCGACCCCGAATGGGGCGCCATGTTAGGGCAGGGCCGCTATGCCGTCTTTACGGCGCCGCACATCGTGCTCTTTCCGGGCATCGCCATCATGTTGACGGTCTTGGGCTTTAACCTGTTGGGCGATGGCCTGCGTGATGCCCTGGACCCGCGCCTGCGCATCTAGTCGCTCAGCCGTGATACAGATACGGGGCCGCCATGACGGCCCCGTTTGCTCTGCTGCCACGCTCAGCTCGCCAGAATCTCTTCGATGGTGTTGAGCTCCTCGTCGCTCAGCGACAGATTCGTCAGTGCTCCCACATTGTCCTCGATCTGGGCTGGCGATGAGGCGCCAACGAGCACCGAGGTGACGACCGGCTGTCGTAGAATCCACGCCACTGCCATCTGTGCAAGCGTTTGACCGCGCTCTTTCGCCAGATCGTTGAGCAGCGCCACCTTCTGCAGCTTGTCTGGCGTGATGTTGCGCGCCTTGAGAAAGCCCCACGGCTTGGCCGCTCGCGAGCCCTCGGGGATGCCGTCCAGATAGCGATCGGTGAGCAGCCCCTGAGCCAGCGGTGAAAAGACGATCGCACCGATGCCCTCATCTGCCAGCACGTCTAGCAGGCCATCCTCGACCCAGCGGTTGAACATGTTGTACGAGGGCTGGTGAATCAAGCACGGTGTACCCAGGTCTCTTAGAATCGCCGCTGCGCGTTGCGTCTGCTCGGGCGTATATGATGAAATGCCTGCATAGAGGGCGCGGCCCGAACGCACGATATAGTCCAGAGCGCCCATGGTCTCTTCCAGCGGTGTGTCTGGGTCGGGGCGGTGCGAGTAAAAGATGTCCACATACTCTAGCCCCATGCGGCGCAGCGATTGATCGCAAGACGCCACCAGATTCTTGCGAGAGCCCCACTCGCCATATGGTCCCGGCCACATGCGGTAGCCCGCCTTGGACGAGATGATCAGCTCGTCGCGAAAAGGCGCGAGATCTTGCTTGAGCAGCACGCCAAAGCTCTCTTCGGCAGAGCCTGGCGGCGGGCCATAGTTGTTGGCAAGGTCAAAGTGGGTGATGCCGAGATCAAAGGCGCGCCGCACCATGGCGCGGGCATTCTCGAGGGTATCGACACCGCCAAAGTTGTGCCACAAGCCCAGCGAAAGGGCCGGCAGCATCAGGCCGCTTTGGCCACAACGACGATACAGCATGTCTCTGTAACGGTCTTCTGCTGGCTGATACACCATCGCTCACACCTCCATAGAAGCGAACACGGTCACGGCATGCGCCGCTCGCCGAGCAATCTGATACAACCAGTATAGCGCGGCACGGCCCCCAG
>JAAYDS010000125.1 GCA_012729155.1 Chloroflexota bacterium
CAGCCCTGGCCGCACCCCTGGCCAGAGCCCAAGCCCCAGCCCACGCCTGCGCCGGTTATCGTCGGCACTGTGCGGGTAACGGCCTCTGACGGGCTCAACCTGCGCTCGGGCCCCGGCCTCGGCTATGCCATCCGCCGCATTGTGACGGTGGGCACACGGCTAGAATCCACCGGCATCTACCAGTGGGGCAGCGGCTACAAGTGGCTCAAGGTGCGCTACGGCGGCGTCTACTACTGGGCCGCCACCAACTGGCTGCAGTAGACCACGCTTCACTTCAGCGGCCCGAGGCGCAAGATGGCCTCGGGCCGTTGAGCTCTGCCCTGGCGTTGCGCGTCAACGCTCGGCCAGCAGCCCGGCACGCACCGCCAGGTCGGCCGCCAGCCGCAGGGCCGCGCTGACCCCAAAGGCCGCCAGGCAGCAGCCCACGCCGATGGTGACGAATACGCCCACCATCACCGCGTCGAACCAGCCCTCGATCTCGCTCAACGAGAGCGTCACCAGCACCACACCCCAGGCCACGCCCACCCAGCCGAGCGCCCTGAAGGCGGTCGCCAGGCGCCGCACCGTGCCATAGTGCCTGTCGCTGGCCATCGCTTGGGTCGTTGTCATCATGTGCGTCTCCTTTGCACTGCAACCAGGCCACCACCGCCAGAGGTGGCGCCTCACCCTCAAAACGCCGGCCCGCGCCGCTCGGTTCCTCGCCCCGGCTGGCCCCGCGGTGCACATTCGCTGGCCACAATGTGGCGCAACCCCTTGACTCTACCCCTGGGGGAGATGCTACACTGACTGTGCTGGTGGCCACAGCAACGTCTCACATCCAAAGGACTGCACCCGTGCTCAAGATCGGCGAGTTCTCTCGGCTGGCGCAGGTCACCGTCAAAGCGCTGCGCCACTATGATCGGCTCGGCCTGCTGCGGCCGGTGTGGATCGACCGCTACACCGGCTACCGCTACTATGCCCTCGAGCAGCTGGCGCGGCTGCATCGCATCCTGGCGCTCAAAGACCTGGGGCTCAGCCTCGAAGAGGTCAAGCGCCTGCTCGATGCCGACGTGCCGGTGGCCGAGCTGCGCGGCATGCTGCACCTGCGGCAGGCCGACCTGCAGCAGCGGCTGCGCACCGAGCGCGCCCGTCTGGCGCGCGTCGAGGCGCGGCTGGCCCAGCTAGAGCGCAGCCAGGGCGGCGCGCCCTATGAGGTGGTGCTCAAGGCGCTGCCCGCGCTGCACACGGCGTCGATACGGTCGCCGCAGCTCACGCCGCTGCGCTCTGCCTCTCTGGCGGCGCTCATCGGTGAGCTGCAGGCCCACCTGAGCCACCGCGGCGTGGCGCCCGTGGGCCCGGCCATGGTCATCTACCATGACGCCGAGTATCGCGCCCGCGATGCCGACATCGAGGTGGCCCTGCCGCTGACGCCGCAGGATGCCGCCCGTCGACAGCTCGCCAGCGAGCGCGTGCAGCTGCACAGCCTGCCCGCCTGCCGCGAGGCCGCCTGTACGCTGCACACCGGCCCGCTCGCGGCCCTGCCCGAGGCCTATGCCGCCCTGAGCGCCTGGGTGCCCGCCAACGCCTATGGCGTGGCCGGCCCGCCGCGCGATGTCTACCTCTCGGC
>JAAYDS010000126.1 GCA_012729155.1 Chloroflexota bacterium
AAGGGCGCGCTCGACTCGACCGCCATCGTCCAGCTCTATGAAGAGGCCCTGGGCCAATCGCTCGCCACTGCGGCCGATGCCGACGACGCCGACCAGCCCGACGCCTGAGCCAGCGCACGCCACAAGGGGGCGCCATGAACGACCGTCAACGCCTGCTGACCGTTCTGGCGGGCGAGCTGCCCGACCGCATCCCGTGGATCCCGCGGCTGCTGCTGTGGTACAACGCCCACCGCCGCGCCGGCACGCTGCCCGCCCGCTGGCGCGAGAGCACCCTGCGCCAGGTAGAGCGCGACCTGGGCGTGGGCACGCCCGCCCGCGATGGCCGCGTGGCCGAGCTGGTGCTGGATGGCGTTGAGGTGCGCACGCGCCGCGAGGGCTGGCGGCTGATCACCACCTGGCACACGCCGCTGGGCGCGCTGCAGCGCGTCGAGCAACAGTCGCCCGAGCTCGAGCGCGACGGCCTGCCGGGTCGCATCGTCGAATACCCCCTCAAGCGCGAGGCCGACTATGCCGCCTGGGCGTGGGTGGTCGAGCGCATGCAGTGGCGCCCCACCTACGAGGCCTATCGCGCCTATGACGCCGAGATCGGCGACGACGGCCTGCCCATGGTCGAGGCCGGCGACGTGCCCCTGCACGACTGGCTCGAGAACCTGGCCGGCTACGAGCACGGCTTTTACCACCTGGCCGACTGGCCGGCCACCGTCGAGCGGCTGCTGGGGCTGCTGCATGAGGTGCAGCGCGAGCGGCTCTGGCCCGTGCTGGCCGCCTCGCCCGCCCAACTGCTGCTGCACGGCGTGCACCTCTCGAGCCAGTTCACGCCGCCGCGCCTGTTTCGCCGCTACGTGCTGCCCTACTATCAAGAGCTGCTGCCGCTGCTGCACGGCCGCGGCCTGCGCGTGGCCATGCACGCCGACAACGACACCGCGGCCATCCTGGCGCTCATCGAGCAGGCCGGGTGGGACATGGTCGAGTGCTTTGTCACCGCGCCGATGGTGCCGACCACGCTGGCCCAGGCGCGGGCGGCCTGGGGTCAGCGCGTCATCATCTGGGGCGGGCTGCCGTCGGTGCTGCTCTCGCCGCACGTGGCCGAGGGCGAGTTTCGCGCGGCGGTGCGGGCCATCTTGCGAGACGTGGCGCCGGGCCAGGCGTTCATCCTGGGCGTGGCCGACAACGTCATGCCAGACAGCCTCATCGAGCGCGTGGCCTGGGTGAGCGAGTTCATCGCGCGCGAGGGCTGGCTGCCGCTGACCGCCTAGCCCCCGCCTTGTGCCCGTCGCCAGCCTCGGGTATCATCCTGCCGAACCGATCTGTAGAGAGGGGACGCGCTTGGCCACCATCGTGCGGCTGCCCGGCTTGACCGACGCCCATGTGCACCTGCGTTCGCCCGGGGGCGAGCACAAAGAGGACTTTATCACTGGCACGGCCGCGGCGCTGGCCGGCGGCTTTACCCGCTTGCTGGCCATGCCCAACACCCAGCCGCCGCTGGTGACGCTCGAGCGCTGGCTGGCCGCCCAAGAGCGCGCCGACCATGAGGCGCGCTGCGACGTGCACCTGCTGGCGGGCGCCGCGCCCGAGCACCTCGCCGCCCTGCCCGCGCTGGGTCAACGCGCCGTGGGCCTCAAGCTCTACATGGACGAGACCTACGGCCCCCTGCGCATGACCGCCCTGCCGCACCTGGCCGCCACGTTTGACGGCTGGCCTCAGGCCCGGCCCATCGCCGTTCACGCCGAGGGCGCCTCGGTGGCGGCGGCCATCGGCCTGGCCGCCGCCTGTGGCCGCGCCGTGCACATCTGCCACGTCTCGCGGCGCGCCGAGGTCGAGCTGATCGCCAAGGCGCGGGCCCAGGGGCTGCCCGTCACCTGCGAGGTGACGCCGCACCACCTCTTCCTTACCGCCGACGACGCCGCGCGCCTGGGCCCCTGGGCCGACATGCGCCCCACCCTGGGCAGCGCCGACGACCAGGCCGCGCTGTGGGCCGCGCTCGGCCAGACCATCGACTGTGTGGCCACCGACCACGCCCCCCACACCCCGGCCGAAAAGCGCGGCGCCAACCCGCCGCCCGGCGTGCCCGGCCTCGAGACCGCCCTGCCGCTGCTGCTCGACGCCGTGCACGATGGCCGCCTGACCCTCGAGCGCCTGGTGGCGCTGCTCGACACCAACCCGCGCCGCATCTATGGCCTGCCCGCCCAGCACGAAAGCTGGATCGAGGTCGACCTGGCGGCGCGCCACACACTCGCCAACGAGTGTCTCTACACCAAGTGCGGCTGGACGCCCTTTGCCGGCCGCCCCGTTGTGGGGCGGCTGCTGCGCGTGTGCCTGCGCGGCCGCCTGCTGGTCGATGACGGCCGTGTGCTTGACTATCAGGAGGAGTGACCCATGGGATACGATGGTAACCTCACGCCGCTGTTCGACCTGGCCAGCCAGCCCGGCCGCGCCGCACCCTACACCGAGTTCCTCGGCCAGGATATCATCGCCGTCGACCAGTTCGACCGCCGCCGCCTGGCCTATCTCTTTCAGCGCGCCGACGAGATGCGCGACCTGGTGGCCCACGCCGGCGCCTGCGACCTGCTGCGCGGCTATGTGCTCACCTGCCTGTTCTACGAGCCCTCGACGCGCACCAGCGCCTCGTTCATCGCCGCCATGCAGCGCCTGGGCGGCACGGTCATCCCCATCACCCAGGGCGTGCAGTTCTCGAGCGTGTCCAAGGGCGAGAGCCTGCCCGACACCATCCGCGTGCTCGAGCAATATAGCGACGTCATCGTGCTGCGCCACCCAGACGTAGGCTCGGCCCAGGTGGCCGCCGAGGCCGCCACTGTGCCCATCATCAACGGCGGCGATGGCGTCGGCGAGCACCCCACCCAGGCCCTGCTCGACCTGTTCACCATCTACGAAGAGCTGGGCGGCGTCGATGGCCTCAAGGTGGCCATGGTAGGCGACCTGCGCTATGGCCGCACTGTGCACTCGCTCACCCGCCTGCTGCTGCAATACAACGTCAGCCTGCGTTTTGTCTCGCCAGACACGTTGCGCCTGCCCCTTAACCTGATGAACACCGTCATCGACAGCGGCATCAACGTGCGCGAGAGCGATAACGTGCAAGACGTCATCGGCGACGCCGACGTGCTCTATGTCACCCGCATCCAAAAAGAGCGCTTTGGCGACGCAGCCGCCTACGACGAGGTCAAAGACGCCTACGAGATCACACCGGCGCTGATGCGCCAGGCCAAAGAGAAGATGGTCATCATGCACCCGCTGCCGCGTGTGGGCGAGATCCACACGTCGGTCGACGCCGACCCGCGCGCCGCCTACTTTCGGCAGGTGCAGAATGGCATGTTCATCCGCATGGCGCTGCTGGCGGCCGTGCTGGGCAAGGCTTGAGCGCCCGCGGGAGACATTGCCATGGGGGCCTGTCTCGGGTATACTCGTCATTTAGACTGTAGCGTCGACACAAGAGGGAACGGTGCGCGTCACCATCATCAGCAAGGCCTGCGTCGTTGGGGCCTATCAAACCAAGCTCGAGGCCATCGCGTCGCACGACGACATCGAACTGACGGCCATCGTGCCACCCTACTGGCGCGACAGCGGCCACCGCATCGAGCTAGAGCGAGCGCACGTCTCGGGGTATGAGCTGGTGGTAGCGCCCATGGCCTGCAACGGCGCCTATCACTGGCACTGGTACCCCGGCCTCAAGGGCCTGCTGCGCGAGGCACGGCCCGACCTGGTGCACATCGACGAAGAGCCCTACAACCTGGCCGCACACCAGGCCATGCGCGCGGCCCGTTCTGTGGGCGCCCGCAGCCTCTTTTTCACCTGGCAGAACATCTCGCGGCGCTATCCACCGCCCTTTTACTGGTTCGAGCGCGCCGTCTACCGCGGCGTTCACGGCGCCCTGGCCGGCAACGCCGATGCTGTGAGCGTGCTGCGCGGCAAAGGCTATCAGGGGCCAGTGCGCGTGGTGCCCCAGTTCGGCGTCGATGCCGAGCGCTTTGCGCCCGGGCCAGGCGAGCCTGCCGTGCCTGGCCGCCCCTTTACCATCGGCTATGCCGGCCGCCTGGTCAAAGAAAAGGGGTTGCTGGTGCTGGTCGAGGCGCTGGCGGGCCTCGAGGGCGACTGGCGAGCGCGCTTTTACGGCTCGGGCCCCTTCCGCGAGCCGCTAGAGCGCACCATCGCCGCCGCCAACCTCAGCGACCGCATCGAGATCAACGACCGTGTCTCGTCTACCGAGATGCCAGCCCGCTACCGCGAGCTCGACGTGCTGGTGCTGCCCTCGCTGACGCGCCCAAACTGGAAGGAGCAGTTCGGCCGCGTGCTGATCGAGGCCATGGCCTGCGGCGTGCCCGTCATCGGCTCGAGCAGCGGCGAGATCCCCCGTGTGGTGGGCGCCGCCGGCATGCTCTTTCGCGAGCGCTCGTCGAGCATGCTGCGCCAGCAACTGGCCGAGCTGCGCGACGACCCCGCCTTGCGCGAGCTACTGGGCCTGCGCGGCCGCGAACGCGTGCTCGACTATTACACGCAGACCGCCATCGCCCGACAGACGGTGGCCTTTTACCGCGAGGTGATGGCGGGCGCCT
>JAAYDS010000127.1 GCA_012729155.1 Chloroflexota bacterium
ACGCCTTCTGAGGCGCGAACGCCTTCTGAGGCGCGAACGCCTTCTGAGGCGCGAACGCCTTCTGAGGCGCGAACGCCTTCTGAGGCGCGAACGCCTTCTGAGGCGCGAACGCCTTCTGAGGCGCGCTGACAGCGCGGGCAGGGGGTGGGCCGCGATCGGCCCATGACGTTGCTCCCATCGACGCGTTGGGCCATACGCTGGCTGTGGCGGCCTCCTTTGGCTGTCGCGCGCCGGCTGTATGATCGAGTTGTGGGCTCGATGCAGTCAGCCGCTCGCAGCCGCAGGGCGTGGCCCAACGTACCGAGACCATCGCTGAAAGGAAGTTTAGGCATGTCGACCCTGACCATCCTGCTCGGCCAGATGGCGGCCGAGCTCAACGACAGCGACCACGCCATCTGGAGCACCGACGCGCTGACCGCCCATCTGCGGCGCGCGCTGCACGAGATCAACCTGCTGGCCCCCTGGCCTCAGGTAGACACCCTCACACCGGCGGCCGGCGCGCGCACGCTCGACCTTTCGCCGCTGGGTGAGGTGCTCGAGGTGAGCGATGTCTGGTTCCCCTGCGACGCCACCGGCGCGCACCCGCCGCTGCGGCCTGGCTGGCGCTGGCTCGACGAGGCTACGCTCTGGCTGAGCATCGAGCAGCCGGCCGATGGCGTGCAGCAGGCGCAGGTGCGCTATACGCGCCCGCACCTCGTCGACGGGCTGGATGGCGCCACGACCACCAGCCTCGACGGCACGGGGCTGGCGCTGCTGGTGCTGGGCGCAACGGCCGCGGCCGCCGAGCAACTCGCTCTGGCGCGCACCGGCGCCGTCACCGTGGCCCACACCACGCCAGACCAACTGGCGCGCTGGGCCCGCGAGCGCCGTGAGCAGTTCGAGCGGGGGGTGCGGCGCCTGGCGGCGCGGCGCTGGCAGGGCGATCTGCGCGTGGCCTGGGATGAGGCGGTGTGATATGGAGATCATCCGCGGCGTAGTCGAACTGTACGACGCGGCCAGCCACACGGTGGCCGTGCGCCCCGAGCAGAGCCCTGGCGCGCTGCTCGATGAGGTGCCTCTGGCGCGAGACTGTCCCGCCGAGCTGGCCCAGCCTGGGCAGGCGCTGGCGGTGATGGTGTGGGATGACGGCGCGCTGCTGGCCGTGGCGCCGCTGGGCGGCGGGCCCACGTGGCCCACGGGCGGCGTATCGTTCGAGAGCGGCAACACGCCGCTGTCCTCGACGGTCGCCGACCAGGAGCTGCCGCACCCCACCGTGGCTGTGACGCTGGAGACGGTCTATCCAGCGCGCTTTTGGGTGTGGCAGATGACTAACTGGAACTGCGCCACCCTGCGCACGCCGCTGGGCTATGTGCAGGTCGAGCTCAACGGCGCGCCGCTGCCCCCCATGGCCCTGCTGGGCTATGCCGCCGCGGGCAAGTGGTATGCCCTGCCGTTGTGCTTTGCCACGCCAGACGTCTACCCGCCAGGGAGCTATACCCTGCGGCCGCGCTTCCACTTTTACTTTGGCGGCGACGCCACCCAGACCACGTCGACCACCCTGAGCGTGCTGGCCCTGCCGGCGTGAGGGCGCGCGAGGCCCACGGCCCGACCGCCACGGCGAGACGTCGCAACCAGCCCCGCACCCCCGTTTCTGCACACCGCCAACGAAAGGAGCGCACCATGCGCGAGATATCGCCCACCCTGCGCGCCGCGGGCACGGCCTGGAACGGCGCGCCCATCGCCCGCGTCACCGTGCGAGACCGCCGCCTGCACTGGCGCCGTTTCGACTGGCAGCCGGCCGCGCGCGACACGCCCTTTGTGGCCCAGGCCAGCTCGGGCGCGTGGATGCTGCGCCTCAAGACCGACGCCAACGGCGACCTGTGGCTGGCGCGCATCGCCTCGACGCTCTTCCCCGGCGACGCCTGGCGCACCTGGGCGCGCATCGGCACGGGCGTGGCCCTGCCCGACGGCGACTGCGCCATCGCCCACCAGGCCGGCCGCTGGTACGCCTACTATGTGGGCGCGGGCGACCGCGTCTATCGGCTCATCTCTACCGACGACGGCCTCTCGTGGGGCGCGCCCGTGCTGGTGCGCGATGCCTCGCGCACCGCTTTTGTGGCGGCGGCGGCCAACTGGGTGTTCTGCCAGGAGCATCAGGTGCACGCCTACGTCAGCGACCCGGCCACGGGGGCCATCAGCGGGCCCTATACCCAGAGCTCGCCCACCACCAACGGCGGCCACGGCATCGCCGCGGTGCGCGACGGCGAGGATGACCAGCCCGACGCCGGCGGGGCGGTGCGCTATCGGCTGCTGTTCACCATCAAGGGCAGCATCCACGCGGTGAGCTACAACCCTGTTAGTTGCACCTATGGCGAGGCGCGGTGCGTGGCCCCTGGCGCCGATCAAACGCCGCCCGGCGCGGCCGACTATCGCTACCCGGCGCTGTGCAGGGTGGGCGCGGGCCTGCTGGTGGCCACCTGGATCGAGCGGCATGACGCCAGCCTGACGGGCGAGTCGGCGAGCTGGCGCTATCCGGTGGCGCGCGTCTGCTTTGCTGGCGAGGCGGCCCACTATGGCTGCGAGACGCCCCTGGCTGCGCCCGGCGACACCATCGCTCGGCTGGCGGCGCTGTTCGATGCCTCCGAGCAGACCATCTACCTGGGCAACGACCGGCTGGTGCTCTCGGCACGGGCCTACAGCGAGGACCCCATCTGGCAGATGTGCTTTGGGCCCGTCGAGGCCAGCGCCTATACGCTGCAGCAGCGCGCTCAGCGGCCGTCAGACCTGACGGTGACGCTGCTCGATGCCAGGGGCGAATGGGCCAACCCTGGGCTGCCGCTGCGCGTCGAGGGGCCCCTGCGCCCGCTGGCCGAGGTGACGCTCTCGCGCGGCTACCTGACGTCGGCCGGCGAGGAGACGGTAGACCTGCCGCCCTGGCACCTGGTGCGCGTGCAGCGCAGCGAGGGTCATGCGGGCGGGCGGGTGCGGCTCGAGTGCACCGACGCGCTGGGGCTGCTGGGCCTGTGGCGCGCGCCCGAGGCGCTCATCTGGAAGAACCGCGCCATCCGCTGGCTGCTGGGCGAGCTGTGCGCGCGCGTGGGGCTGCGCTATCGCGACGACGGCGCGGCGGCGCTGGGGCGTGCGCTGCCGCTGTTCACGCTGCACAGCGGGCAGCCGGCCCTCGAGGGCGTGCTGGCGCTGCTACGGCTGGGCGGCTGTGTGGCGCGCGTGGCCCCCGACGGCGCGCTCTGGCCGCTGCCCTGGCCCGTTGCCGGCGCCCCCCAGATGACCATTGGCGCCAACGACGAGGTGCGCCGCGCCACCCTGGGGCCGCGGGCGCTGGCCGCCACCAACGTGCGCATCAGCTCGGGCGGGGCCTATGCCGAGGCCGAGGCCATCGACGATGCCTGGGCTCTGGGCCTGCGCCTCAGCGCGGCCCTGCACGATGGGCGCATTGGCCTGAACGTAGCGATGGCCAACACCGTACGCGACCGCGAGCTGGGCCTGGCCGCCCTGGGCTGGCGTGACGACGAGGCGGTCATCCCCACGCGCGTCGACCTGGAGCTGTGGGACCGCGTCGCCCTCGATTGCGAGGGCACGGCGGCGCCGGCCGCGCCCGACGAGCGCGTGGTGACGGGCATCGTCGAGCGACGCGATGCGGCCCGCGGCGTGGCCGAGATGGCCGTCTCGCTGGGCCGTGGGTAAAGCTCACCCGATCAGGGGCGGGCATCACCCACGGCGGGCTTGCGATGCTGTAGACGCGTGCTGCGCCCCTACAGCGCGAACGTCTCGGGGTCGGCGCCAAAGCGATAGATGCAGGCCGTGGCGTCGCGCAGGTAGAACACCTCAAAGAGGCCATCGCCCAGGCGATACATGCGGCCGAGGCCGGGGTTGGCCGCCAGCATGGCGGCGCGCGCCTCGTCAGACGGGTCGACCACAGCCGTACCGCTGATGCGGATCCAGGCGCCATCGGCCTGGCAGGCGCAGATCTCGACGAGGGGGTTGGCCGTCAGTTGCGCAAAGACGTTCTTTTGGTTGTTGGTGCAAAAGTAGACGCGCCCCTGATGCACTGTGACGGCGCCAAAGGGGCGCACGCGGGGCTGAGCGCCCTCGCAGGTGGCCACGTAAAAGGTGCCCGCGCTCTGCAGAAACTCGATCGCCTTGCTCATGCCAGGTCTCCGTGGTGGGGTGTCGGCGTGGCCCAGCGGCCCGCCGCGAGGGGCATGATAGCCGCCCTGACGGCAGGGCGCAAAGGGTGTTGCGCCGCGGCGCTAACCCTGCCTGGGGCGCACCGGCACCCACACCTCGAGCTCTGAGGTGGGGTCGTCCATGCCGCGAAAGCGCGGCCCATACCACTCGATGGTGTAGGGGTGGGCCTCGGCGCGGTCAGAGCTGGGCAGCCACTGCTCATAGATGCGCTGACCCCAGTTGCCGGTGATCTCGGCGCCGTGCAGGGCAAAACGGGCATACTCGACGGGCGGCAGCACCAGAAAGAACATGCCCAGCGGCGGCGGGGCGATGCGCTCGACCTGCACGCCCACAAACACAGTGCGCTGGTTGCCCGCCTTGCGATCCTCGGGCGGCTCGATGTGCACCTCAAAGCCCTCCTCGGGTTGGCGCAGGCCGACGATCTGCCCACGGCCCTGCTCGAGCGCGGCGCTAAAGCGCGCCCACAGCCGCCCGATCTCGTTGGCCTGCGACCAGCCGGGCGCGTTGGCAAAGGGATCGCCGTAGAACGACATGCCCACCAGGGTGATGGCGTCACAGCAAACGTACTGGGGCTGCATGACCGTGCTCCTCTGTCACTAGAGAGCCAGACACAGCGTAGGCGCAAGGCGCAGGGCACGCAAGCGCCGGGCCGCTCGCAGCGCGCTCTTGGCCGTAAAACCCTTGACAATCGACTGCTCAACCCTTATTGTATCTGCATTGTGGCCCGATGGGTTGGTGGTGACAGGAGACGACGAGCATGGAGATCGGCGACAAATACGTTCGAGTCATCGCACCGCAGCTTGCCAGCAGAATTCGCATCGCACCCAGCGTAGCGCAGGATACAGACGACTGGGGCAATAGCTCCAACGGCATGTGGATCCAGGGGGGGCCGATCTGGATCAACACCTCGCAAGACGACGAATACCTCGCCCAGGCACCCGATGCCGTGTTGCAGAACGTGAGCGGCACCATGAGCGAGAGCCTGCTGCTCTCTCTGGCCAAGCAGGGGGTCAGCCTGCGTGGGTCGAACGCGACGCGCAGCTGGCGCCTGGCCATCCCGCAGGCGCAACTCGATGCCATCCGGTCGACGCTCACCAAAAGCGGCCTCACCCTGTCGAGAGGCTAGTGAGGCGCCCGCTGCCGCCGACCGCCGGGCCGCAGGGCGCGGCGTCCAGATGATCGCCTTGACAGACCGTTGGGCGTTGCGGCCGCTCGAGCTGTTTGCGCTCGACGAGGGGCTCAAGCTGGCCGTGTGCCCCGAGAACGGCCGCTGGCTGGCGCTGGACGAGACGGCGCTGCGTTTGGCGGCGTCTCTGGATGGTCAGCGCACCGTCCAGGAGGTCGTCGACAGTTGGGCGGGTACGGTAACACGAGAGCAGGTCACAGACCTGCTCTCTCTGCTGCTGCAGCAGGGCCTGCTGGTGCAAGGGCGCGACAGCGCCGCGCCCGTCACGGCGGGCTGTGCCGCCGGCTCGCCGGGGCTGGGCGTGCTCAACCTCACCCGCCAGTGCAACCTGGCCTGCACCTACTGCTATGCCAGCGCCTGCCAGCCGGCCGCTGGCCAGCATGGCGCCGACCACATGGCGCTCGAGACCGCGCTGGCTATCGTCGAGCAGATGCTGGCGTTGAACCGGCCGCACCACAAGCGCACGACCATCCTCTTTCACGGCGGCGAACCCCTGCTGAATTTCGACGTGATGGCCGCTGTGGTGGCCCACTATGCCGGCCAGGATGCGCGCGACCTGCGCTTTGAGGTGCAGACCAACGCCACGCTGCTGACGTCAGAGCACGCCGAGTGGATCAGGGCGAACCACATCTCTGTGGGCGTCAGCATCGACGGCGACGAGCAGACCAACGACATCCACCGCCGCACCAGGGCCGGCCTCGGCTCTTTTGAGCGCATCGTCGCGGGCATCAGCCTGTTGAGGGCCTATGGCGTGCGTGTTGGGGCCATTGTGGTCTTGACGAGAGACAACTATCGCGAGATGGACGCGCTGTTTGCGCTGTTCAGGCGGCTGGGGGTGCGAGCGGTGTCGCTCAACCCCGTGTTCTATGGCGGCAGGGGCGCCAACAACGCGCTGCGGCTTGAGCTGACGGGCGAACAGCTCTTTGAGGCCTATCGGGCCTTTACGCAGCTCACGCTGGCCCACAATGCCAGCGTGGCCACGGCCGAGCAGCGCATCGAGGAACGCCAGACAAAGTATCTGACGCGCAATATCCTGGTGGGCGAACCTTCGTACATGTGCCTGCGCACGCCCTGTGGGGCCGGACGAGACACCGTCGCCTTTGATGTCAATGGCGACGTGTATGCCTGTGACGTATTCGTGCCGCAGGCGCAGCACCGGCTGGGCAACATCCACGAGCAGCCGTTGGCGACGCTGCTGGCGCAGGCAAGCGGGGCTGCCGCGCGCAGCCTGAGCGACGTGCCAGAGTGCGCCGTGTGCACCTGGCGGGTGATGTGCCAGGGCATCTGCCCTGCGCACCGGGCCACGGCGGCCAACGCCACCGTGCCGCATGCCGAGTGCGACTTTCGCCGCAGGATGATCCCCTACCTCATCCGGCTGTTCATCGCGCAGCAGGGCGCCCAGTTTCTGCTAGACAGCGGTCTTGAGCAGGTGGCGGCGCCGTAACGCGCCCGCACAGCGGCGTCAGGCGCCGGGCGCTGGCCGTCCTCGGGGCACCAGGCGGCGGCGCAGGCCCGGCTTGTGGCTGCGCGGCGATCAACGGAACGACTCGCCGTCGACCATCATCGTGAGCTCATAGATGCCCTCGACCGGTGCGCGGGCCTCGGCCGGCAGGCTGGCGCCCGCCTTCTCGAGGGCCTTTTGCACGGCCCCGGCGTTGACGGCATCCCACTCGCAGTACAGTTTGCCCTCTTGGAGCGCATACCAGCTACGGATCCAGTAGGCCTCGGCCGATGAGTTGGCCTTGGCACCCCTGGCCAGTGGCGTGGCAGCCTCGACCGTCAAGTCGCTGCCAACAGGATGGACGACCAGGAACTTGGCCATGACGCTTACCTCTGGTGCCCCGAGACCAGCGCCGCCGGCCCAACCCCAACTCGCCCGGCGGCGCGCTCTCTCCCCCGGAGAGCCCACCCTGGATGAACAGGTGACATAACGATTATAGAGCGTGTCAGGGGGCGCTGTCAATGGCTGCTGTGGCGCGTGCGCCCGCCCGCGGGCATTGACGCCGGGCGGACACCTGTGGCAAGCTGTGGGCCAAGTCTGGCAGGGGGCGTAATGATGAACCACCGCCAACGGATGCTGGCTGCGCTGGGCCACCGCGAGCCCGACCGCGTGCCGCGCTATGCCAGCCTGACGCCCGGCGTGCTCGACGCCCTGGCGGCCTGTGCGCCTGGGGCCGACCCGGCCGCGCTGTGGGGCTGGGATGTGGCGGCGGTGGCCCTGCGCCCGCCCGAGCCGCGCCCCGACCTGCTGGCGCGCTTTGGGCGCTATCACGCGCACCGCGCGGTCGAGTGGCGGCTCGACTGGGCGCTGAACGATTATCCCCCCGAGTGGGGCGTGGCCACGCGCCCGGCGCACCTCTACCACCTCTCGGCGCCGCTGCCGCCCCTCGAGCAGGCCCGCGACCAGAGCGACCTGGCCGCCTATCCCTTCCCCGACTATATCGGTGAGTGGCAGCATGCCCACCTCGAGGGCGAGGTGGCCGCGTTGCACGCCGCGGGCTGGTTCGTCGACGCCTTTGTGGGCTGGATCTTTCAGACCGCCTGGAGCCTGCGCGGCGAGGTGCGCCTGTTTGAGGATATGTACGACCGGCCGGCCTTTGCGGTGGCGCTGCTCGATCGCGTCACGGGCATCCGCTGCGCCCAGGCCGAGCGGCTGGCTGCGGCGGGCGTCGACAGCCTCTCGCTCAACGACGACATCGGCGGGCAGCGCGGCATGATTCTGAGCCCGGCCATGTGGCGGCGCTGGCTCAAACCGCGCCTGGCCGAGGTGATCGCCGCCGCTCGCCGCGCCAACCCGCAGGTGCACTTTCGCTACCACTCGGACGGCAACTATGCCGCGGTAATCCCCGACCTGATCGCCATCGGCGTCACCTCGCTGCGCACGGTGCAGCCCGAAGCGCTGGACGTGTACGCCATCAAGCGCGAATATGGGCGTGATGTCGCGCTCGAGGGCACCATCGGCCTGCAGGGCGTGCTGCGCGAGGGGCCGCCCGAGGCAGTGCGGGCCATGGTGCAGCAGCAATGCGGAGGCCTGATGGCGGGCGGGGGCTGGGTGGCCGCGCCCGGCAACGGCGTCACCCCCGATATCCCCGTGGCGAACCTGTATGCTCTGTTCGCCGCGCTCGATGCCTACGGGGCGTATGAGAGCGAGGCC
>JAAYDS010000128.1 GCA_012729155.1 Chloroflexota bacterium
TGCACGCCATTACGATCTGCCACGCACATTACCTCGACGCAGCAGTTGGGCGGCAGGTTGGTGATCAGGCCGGTATTGAGCACGTTGCCGCCAAAGGTAAAGGGACGGTCGGTGACCACGGCCTCCATGATATGCGAGGCATACTCGCTGGTGCGCTCGTGCTTGAACAACTCGGCCTCTACCATCTCGCGAACCACGTCGCGCTGGCCCACTTTGAGGCTCTTGCCGGTAACGGCAGCGTCGAACAGAGCGTCGGCCGTGATCTGCTCAAAGCCCGGAGTGTTGTCGATAAAGCCCTGCATGCGCTCCTTGATCCATCCTACCATCGGGCCTTCGAGCTTTTCCTCTTCGCCAAAGTATGACAGACCTTCGATGCTCTCTCCGGTGATGACGCGGCGCATCAGCTCCCATTGGCGAATCTGTACGCGGCAGCGCCGAGGATACTCGTCGAGGGGAATGTGAAAGCGCTCGATAAGCTCAGGCGCTTTGGCCTTGATGAACCAGGGTGTGTACTCGGCGGCGTGCTCGGATGATTCGGTCTGGTAGTAGCCAAACCACTTCATCTGCTCAAAGCGGACGGCATCCTTCCACTTGTACTCGGGCAGCTCAGCGCGCCGTTTGATCTCGGGATACAGGTCTTGGCCATGGCGCGAGATCTCGAGTAGCCAGCCCTGGTGGTTGATGCCCGCCACCGTCCACTTGAGGTCGTCAGTGGGCAGGTCTAGCTCGCGACAGAGATGGCTCGCGCAGCCCTGTACGCTGTGGCACAGCCCCACGGTCTTGACACGCGAGCCCTTTAGGATCGCGCCGGTCAACATGGCCATCGGGTTCGAGTAGCTGAGCAGCAGGATCTCTGGCGCCACCTCCTCCATGATGCGGCAATAGTCGAGCATCACGGGGATGGTGCGCAACGCACGAAAGATGCCGCCGATGCCCAGCGTGTCGGCGATGGTCTGGCGTAGGCCGTACTTTTTGGGGACCTCGAAATCGATCACTGTCGAAGGCTCATAGCCACCCACCTGAATGGCGTTCACTGCAAAGTCAGCGCCGGCCAGCGCCTCGGCCGCCTCGCTGGCGAGATAGCTCTTGATGGTGCAGCCAGCACCGATCTCGTCGTTCAGACGTTTGATGAGCAGCTCTGACTCTTTGAGGCGCACAGGGCTGATGTCGATTAGCGCGATCTCGGCGCCCTGCAGCGCCGGAGCGTGAAAGCAGTCTCCCAAGACATTCTTGGCGAATACCGTGGAGCCGGCGCCCAGAAAAGCAATTTTGGTCATGTCGATACCTCCGTTGGTGTTTGCGTGCACGAGCCACACGGCTATCCTAGTTTTATCACCGGGCAGCGTCAAACAACAGTGCAGAACGGCGCGGCCACGGGCCCAAAGGGGGCTACAGGGCAATGCTACAGCTCGAGATGATCGACCGCGTGCGGATGCTGTGCCTCAGCGATGAGCGCATCGTGGCGGCGTGGATGTACGGCTCATTTCCGGCGGGTGAGGCCGACGCGTATTCAGATATCGAGTTCCTGATCTATGTGCGCGATGAGGCGCTACCCTCGTTTGCCCCAGCCACCTGGGTCAACCAGATTGCACCGCTGGCTCTCTACTTTGTCAACGAGTTCGGCGTGGGGGCAGCGCTGTTTGAGAATACCATTCGCGGAGAGTTCCACTTTGAGCCTCAGAGCGAGATGCCCCATTTGGTGGCCTATCGTGAGGAGGCGGGCTTTCCGGCCGTGAAGCGCATGCTGCTGGTGGACAAGACCGGTGAGTTGTGCTCGCTGCTCGAAGAGATCAGTGGCCCAGGCCCAGAGCGAGCGACGGCCGACCAAGCGCAGCGCCTGATCGCCGGTTCGCTCAACTGGCTGCTCTTTGGCCTCGGCGTTCTGGCCCGAGGCGAGCGTGTCCGCGCCCTCGAACTCTTGGGCATGCTGCACCGATATCTGTTGTGGATGGCGCGCCTGGCCGAGACCGCGATGACTCACTACGCGACGCCGGCCCGTTGCGCCGAGCACGAGCTCTCGGCGCAGGCACTGCAGCGCTTTGAGGCGTGTACCGCTTCGCTGCATGGCAATGAGCTAGAGTGCGCCTGGGCCACCGCCTGGCAGTGGGCGGGCGAGCTGCATGTGGCGCTGGCCGAGCGATATGAGCTGGTGCTGCCTCAGCCGCTGATCACGCGAATCGCAGCACGGTTTGCCGCTTTACTCGCGCCGGATATCGAGGGGTAGGATGACAACGATCGTCAGCACCTTTGGCAGCGAGCTGGCTGAGGCAACCGCCGCCTCGTATAACCGCACCTTTGCTGACATACCCTTCTGCTGGCCTATCGACGCGCAGGCGCTGATGGACCCCGCCACCCTGCCTTGCGACAACCTGTCTGCGCTGCGCGGCGATCTGCTGCTGGTTGCCCGCGAGGGCCAGGCCGTGGTCGGCTATGTCCATGTCGTGGTTGAGGATGCCAAGCCCGAAGGCGAACGCGACTGGGATGACTATGCCCAGACGCAGGGCGTGTTGCGCATGTTCTGGTACGAACGCGGCTACCGCGCCGCCGGCGCAGTATTGCTGGAACAGGCCGAGAGCCATGTGCGGGCGCACGGGCTGCAGCGCATCGAGGTGATGCACAGTAAGCGCGGCTATCCCTGGTACCACCTGCCCCATGTGCATCTGACGCAGCGTCTCGAGCATGTGCATGCGCTGCTGTATGCCCATGGTTTTGCCCGTGACAAGAGCAATGTCGCTCTCATCTGGCCAGACGCCGCGAACGCCCCCCTGGCGCCCTGCGCACTCGACTATCACCTGCGCATCGAGCGCGAGGACTGCTCTGGACCGGCAAAGCGCCAGCTCCTCTTTGCTGAGCAGGGAGACACTTTTTGTGGCATGTGCGTGGGGGCCTCTCTAGCCGAGCAGCACGCAGACCTGCGGGCCCGTGATTGGTCCTATATCCGCTGGTTGACTGTGGACGAGCCGTTCCGTCGCCAGGGGCTGGCGCAGCGGCTGCTCACCGAGACGTTCCGCACCATGGCAGGCGAGGGTGCGCGGCATGCGGCCATCTGCTGCATCGAGGAGAACACGCCAGCCCTGCTGCTCTATGCCAACATGGGTTTTCGCGCCGTCGATTTCACCTACACCTATGTCAAGGCCCTGCATCAGCAGAGCGCGCAGGTGAATGAGCCCGCGTCCCCGCTCTGTCCATAATCTGTCCACAGGCGCCGTTCTGGTGCTCGCCGCTGCGCTATGCTAGAGTCGACTGTGTGGATCATCGAGGAGGGTGACATGAGCGGCAAAAAGCTGGTGGTCATTGGATTCGACTCGATCTCACTCAGCGTACTACAAGAGTTTGTGCGTCGAGGCGCTTTGCCGACAGTGGCTAGACTGATGCAGGAAGGCTGTGTCACCCAGACCTGGCCGTGCTTTCCCATGGAGACGGGCACCAACTGGGCCTGCCTGGCCACGGGAGCCTCACCCTGGGTGACGGGCTGTAACATGCATGTCCACCTGCCGGGCACGCCTCTGGATGAACAGGTGTATGGCTTCCAGGGCGAGCTCTGTCGGGCTGAGCAGCTCTGGACCACGGCGCAAAAGGCCGGCAAGAGGGCTGTGGTGTTCGATTGGTCACAGTCGCTACCCATTCGCATACAGGAAGGTCTGATCCATGCCGGTGAGGATGGTCGACCCGACAATGCCAGAAATGCCCTACAAGAGGTGCGGGCCTACACCACGCATCCGCGCCAGCCGGGGCCGCACGTCACGCAGGTAGCGCCTGTGCCCTGTGACTGGCCCAACGCTCCCCAAGGCGCTCTCTGCTTTGAACTGCCCATCGAGCCGGGGCCGTACTCTGCCTTTGCGCAGGTGAGATCCTTGTGGGCGCTGGTGCTCAAGGGCGGTGATGGATACGACCGTGTAGCCGTGTACGATGCTCCCGCGGGTCAAGAGCTATGGCGTGTCGGGCTCAACGAGTGGTCGCCCTGGCGCCTGCATCCCTTTGTGGCTGATGGCCGCGAGGTGATCGGTGGTCTGCGTGGCAAGTTGTTGCGACTCAGCCCAGACGCCAGCCACGTGCATCTGTATCTATCCGAGATCTTTGACCAGAGTGCCTTCGTGCAGCCCGAGAGCCTGCTCGATGAGCTTCAGGCCGCTTGTGGTCCCTTTGTCAATCAGTGCTCGCGTCAGCAGGTGGTGCAGGGGGGAGCTTCAGACATTGCCACCTACTTTGAGGAGCAGGCCTATTTGGCCCGCTGGTGGAAGCATGCCGCAGCACACTTGCTGGGCAGGTACGACTGGGACCTGTTCATGCTCAAGTGGCACGGTCCCGACTGGACCAATCACCTCACCATGTACATGATCGATGAGCGCCACCCGATGTATGAACCAGCGCGCGCTGACGAAGGCTGGGCGATGTGGGATGAGCTGATGGGCTGGGGCGATGAGATCGTCCAGACGGTGATGCAGGTGGCGGGTGAGGATGCTGTGATCGCGCTGGTTTCTGACCATGGTGGTGGCACGCAGTTGCCGGGCATCGACCTGCGCATCGACATCAACGGTATTCTGGAGCAACACGGCTGGCTCAAACGCAAGGCTGACGGCGCCGTGGATTGGTCCCAAACCCAAGCCTACGGCTACCAGCACTATGTCTACATCAATCTACAGGGGCGTGAGCCAAACGGCATCGTGGCGTCAGGCGCAGAGTACATCAATCTGCAAGAAGCGATCATCGAGGCATTGCTCGACACAATCGACGCGAATGGTCGGCATGTTTTCCGCATTGCGTTGCCCCGTGAAGACGCGGGGCGTCTGGGCGTAGGTGGCGATCGTGTGGGCGACGTCTTTTGGGTGCCGGCCAAGCCACACCCGCTGGCCACTGTCGACAAAGAGCGCTTTTGGCTCGAGCACTCGCGCGACGAGACCGGTACGTGGGACTGGCCGCGCCTCAACACAGGCAACCATCTAGACGACTCCTATTTCGTCATCGCGGGCCCAGGCATACGACGGGGGTATGCACGGCCGCGCCCCACGCTCATCACCTCGGTTGCGCCTACTCTGGCGACAGCACTGGGCATCCCTGTGCCGGCCGATGCCGACGGCACTGTGTTGCACGAGTTTTTCGAAGGGTAGACAAGCCGCATCCCGAGCTGAGCGTGGCGAGATGGCCACGCTCAGCTCGGCTTTTCGCCGTTTGGCTAGCGGGGTTCGATGGCACGCAGAGCGGCTTCGATCTGCGTGCGTAGAGCGGGGTCGTTGGTGAGGGCCAGAGCGCGCGTGAGGTCGTCGCGGGCACGCACAAAGCTGCCCAGCTCGATCATTGTGGCGCCGCGCGATAGATAGGCCTGAGCGTGGCCTGGCTCTAGTTCGATGGTGCGCCCAAAGTCGGTAAGCGCCCCCGTATAGTCGCCCAGAGAGCCGCGCACATTTCCCCGACAGTAGTAGGCCTGAGCGTTGTTGCCATCCAGGGCGAGCGCCTCGTTGAGGTGGTGCAGCGCCTGATCAAAGTCGCCCTTGAGATCGAATGCGATACCCAACCCCAGGTAGGCCTGTGCCGTTGGGTTGAGTTTGACAGAACGTTCAAAGGCAGCGATGGCAGCGCGATGATCTCCTTGTGCTAACGCCTGCCA
>JAAYDS010000129.1 GCA_012729155.1 Chloroflexota bacterium
ACTGTCTGCGCCTTGGGCGAATAGCTCAGCTGGGAGAGCGCTTCCCTTACAAGGAAGAGGTCACGGGTTCGAGCCCTGTTTCGCCCACTCATGATTACGGATCGCCAGTGGAGGAGTCCATGGCTGTGACAGGCAAGCTCAGCTCTCACACCGAGGCCTATTGGCGCACTGAATACCAGGTGTCGCAGGCCGATATCGATCTTGTCACCGGGGTGATACTGCAAGAGGGCTTGCCCGTGCCGGTCGCCCAGTTGGCTGCCGCAGTGATCGAGGACAAGCAGTCGCGTGAAAAGGCCCTGGCGGCCCAGCTGGCGCGGCAGACCCAGGTCTACCGCCCGATGGATAGCTATGAGGTGGGCCAGCGCCTGGTATTTAGCGAACTCGATCTGGCTGAAGGCGAGGTGGTCGGCCAGCGGCCTGGCAAGAACGTCCGCTATGGCGAGTTTCAAGTCATTCGGGTGGCCATGGCCAGCGATGGACGCATACGCGAATTCGCTGCCAGCATGCCGGGGCCGCATCATCTCAACCGCCCTGTTGAAGAGCTGGTGATCACAGCCGATGAAGGCCTTACCGGTACCGAGGCTATCGAGGCCTTTACTCCGTTGGTGGTTGATAGACTCAACGTCGCACTGTCTGCCGACGAGGATATGGTCTTTTTCGACGACAAATGGTTCTTGCGCGAGCTATTGCCCGAGATCAACCTGGGATACCTAAACCTGGCCGAGGCTGCCATCTATGAGGCGGCGGTGCCGTTGACGGCGCGCGAGATCCTCGATCGGCTGTCGCTCACGTCTGCGGGCTCAGAGGCGGCGCAGCTCTTTGCGCTGCACCGCGCTCTGGAGAATGACGGGCGCTTTGATGACCTGGGCGGCGACGGCGAGCGCCGCTGGTTCTTGAGAGCTCTGGAGCCTGAGGCGATCTGGAAAACGCCGACAGTGCTGGCTGACCCCATCATGGCCAAGGCCGGCGAACCTGTCGGGGTTACGCTGCTGGATGTGATCGAGGAACTGGGCGATGATCTGGACGAACTCCCGGGCACGGCCAGGGCCAGCTCGAGCACGTTGAGCTTTGTTCTGGGCTTTCCCCACCTGTATGCTGGCACCATGCCGGCACCCGCGCGCCTGGTGGCGCTGGTGCCTGATGAGGCTGCCGACCATTACCCCATCACGGTGACGGATCGTCGACGCCGCAAGGCGTACGTCGCCTGGGTCGTGCCTTCTAAAGGCTTTGTTTGTGGCCTGAAGGAGTTGTACCAGGCTGCGAACATGACAGTGGGCGCGCAGCTCACTATCACGGCGGGAGATGCTCCGTTGAGCCTGGATCTAGAGTATGCCGCGCCTCGCAGCCGCCGCAACGAGTGGCTGCGCACAGCGAACGCGCAAGAGGGCCGGTTGGTGCTCGAGATGAAGCCCACCACCCTGAGTGTGCGCTGCGACGAGAACGCAGTGATCATCTCTGAGGACATGGACGCGATCGCCGGATTGATGGCCGTGCCTGCGGTGCGCAGCGCTCCCATTGGCGACGTTGTGCGGCGGGCATTTCTAGAGCTGGCCAAGCTGAGCGGGCAGGGCCTCGTACATGTCAAGGCACTCTATATGGCCGTCAACATGCATCGCCGCTGTGGGGCTGCTCCGATTCTGGCGCATCTGACGCGCCAGGCAGCCTATGACCCGATGGGCGAGGGCCTGTGGGCCTATGACGGCTCGCTCGAGGGGCAGACGTACGAGTCTGTCGATGACATGCGTGAGAGGCCGCTGTCAAACCGCTCTGACCGCCTGCGCGACCAAGCTGTCCCCTACCAGGGCATCTAGAGAGGAGCCAGATGGCCTACCGGTGGCAACCCCCTGATCTGGATACGCGTTTCTATATCGACATGGCTTGGTGGCAGGCCAGTGGCCGCGACATCCGTGTCTACATCCGCGACCTGCTGTGCGACGACTGTCGCGAACAATATGCCGATAGTTTCCAGGAGCTTGAGGAGATCGATTGGATCGATGAGCTCACCGGCGAGGTGAGCGTGGTCGACGGTCTGTGGCACTGTCTGCGTACCTGTTGCAGTCAGAAGGCTGACTATATCGATGACTCGACGCCGATCGTCGACGCCGTCTTTCGTACATTGCTCGCCAACGGCAACAAACCTATGAGCGTGCGCGAGTTGCATGCCGCGCTCGACCGTCGGCCGGCCAAGACGCTGTTGCGCATTCTCACCGGTGGGCAGGTGTATCTGGGTATTCGCCCCTACCGGGATTAGTGATGAACGCCAGCCAACCGGGGGAAAAGCGCGGGCTTTTCCCCTTTTTGCTTGCCGGCCTGACCGGGCCCTTGGCACAGGTGCTGGGGTTGGCGGCCGTTGTGCTGCTGCTATCGGTGGCTCTGGTGGGGCGCCCGCTGCTGGCTGGGCGTGTCTATGATGGCGGCGACATCACGCGGCTCTATCTGCCGCAACGCGCCGAGTTGGCGCGTGCGCTCCACGAGGGGCGCCTGCCCTGGTGGAGCTCGCGCATGGGCCTGGGCTATCCATTGGTGGCTGGCGGTGAGGTGGGCGCACTCTACCCCCCAAACTGGCTGATCTATTCCGTGATGCCTGCTGCCGTTGGCCTCACCGTATCCATCGTGCTGCACTATGCCTGGGCAGCTCTAGGGTTTGCCCTCTACCTTCGCCATTGTGGCCGGACATGGCCGGCTTCGTTGCTAGGTGCCATGGTGATGGCCTTTGGCGGCTTTGTTGGCGCACACCTCACCCACATCAGCATGCTGACGGTGGCATCCTGGCTGCCATGGATGCTACTGGCGACAGGGCGGCTGTTTACATCTGCGCGGCCATGGCGTGCGGCCACCGGTCTGGCGGCTTCTGTGGCGCTCCAGTTCTGTGGCGGGCACCCGCAGGTGTCTCTGCTGGGCATGCTCGCGCTCGGCCTGGTTGCCCTGTGGATGGCGTTGCTGCGCAGGCCTCGGGCCTGGGCAAGGTTGGGCCTCTGGGCGGGGGCGATGGTGGTTGGCGCGCTGCTGGCTCTGCCGCAACTGGGGCCCGCGGCCGTGCTGGCGGCGCAGTCGCAGCGTGCTGGCGGGCTCGACGACGCCTTTTTCATGAGCTATTCGTTCCATCCGCTGCTGACAGCTACCTATGTGTCGCCGTTCTTGTTGGGCGTGCCCGATCCTGAGGGATCGGTGGAGTTGATGGCATATGTGGGCCTACTGCCGCTGGCGCTGGCCTGGGTTGCGGTGTGGCGCAGCCGCGAGCGTAGCCGTTGGCTATACCTTGGTCTGGCGTTAGCGGGTTGGGTCCTGGCACTCGGCCGCTGGAACCCCCTATATGGATATCTGCTACGCATTCCGGTGCTGAATCTATTCCGCGTGCCAGCCCGCTATCTCTACTGGACAGGCCTCGGCCTGGGCTATCTATCGGCCCTGGGCATGGATGCTCTGCGCTGGCGCCAGCCGGCGACAGGAGGGTGGCGACAGAAAGCGGGTTGGTGCGCACTGCTGCTGGCCGTGGGCGGCGTTGCGGCAGTGGCTGTGGCGCGCGGGCTGGATGGCGCGGTAGCTGCCTGGCGCTGGCTGCCGCTGATATGGGCCGCCGCGCTGCTGCTCGTGATGGCCGCCATTCCCGGCCTCGGATGGCGAAAGTGGGCTCCGTTGGCCCTGGCAGTTCTCGTCTGCGACCTGATGGCGTTCGGCCTGGTGCTCGACCGTTCCTACCACACCTCGGCGCCACCAGAGCAGCTTATCAGAGCGCCCCGTGTGACCGCCGTATTGTCGTCAGCAGAGCAGAGCGAGCCGCAGCTGACGCGTGTCTGGGTGAAAGAGGACATATTGCCTGCGCTTAGCGTTATGCAGGGTAGTCTCTTCCCTAACGTGGCAGCCACCCACGGGTTGGCCGCCGCAAACCTGTATAGCCCGCTGGTGCCCAGGGCCTATCTTGAGTGGGCCCAGGGGCTGGATAGCGCGGGTCTCAGCCGCATGGGCATCAGCCACTATCTCATCCCGCAGCTGCTGCCGGTGGATGCCGAGCGAGAGCTGTACGACGTCTACAACCCTTACGCAGCGCTGCCGTATGAGCAGTGGCTTGAGGTCGAGCCTGTGGATATCGTGGCCGTGGAGGTCGAGTCGTACTTGAGCCATGCCGCCGACATGACTGACGGCTCGCTGGCTGCCGAGCTCTTTGTCCGCACGAGTGAGGGGCAGGTGCACAGTTTGCCGGTGCGGGCAGGCACCGAGAGCGCCGAGTGGGCCTATGAGCGCGACGATGTCAGGGCGGTCAGTAGACACCAGATGCCGCCCGTGGCGCATTCCTGGCCCGCCCGTTCGGGCTATCTTCCATGGGAGCATGTGGGCCACACCTATCGGGCCACGTATTCGCTCGAGGCCACGGTGGGGGCTGTAGAGATCCTCCCTGTGCTTGAGCAAGCCTTTGTGCGTATCGAAGAGGTGCAGCTGATAGGCCGCGATGGGGCGCAGATCTCTCTGCGTGCGGCCATCGGGCAGGGACAGCACAGCATCATCTACCGAGACGAGGATGTGCTCGCCTATGAAAACCAGGATGCCTGGCCGCGCGCCTATGCAGTACCGTGGGCGCGGGTGACGCACGCAGGGCGCGATGCCTCGCTGGAGCCGTTCGAGCGCCAGGAACTGCTGCCCGTCAAGGTGGCCGCTTACGGCGATATGGAGATCGTCTTGCGCACGCAGGCCGATGTTGAGACGTTGGTGGTGCTGAGCGATCTGGACTATCCAGGGTGGGGCGTTCGTATCGATGGCGTCGATGCTTCGGCTCTGCGAGTCGATGGTGTGGCGCGAGGGGTGCGCGTGCCGGCAGGGAGTCACGAGATTGTGTGGCACTATCATCCGCTCAAACTGACCTTACGGTAGACGAGCGAACTCTCCCGTTGTATAATGTAGAAGAGTCTGATTGTCATCGGCCGATGGGTCGAAAGACAGGAGGAAGGCATGAGAGTCTTTAATCGCATCGTGGTGATACTCGGCATCCTTATAGGCATTGTCGGGGCGTTGTTCCTGGTGGCGTACCCGATCGAGGCCGTCAAAGCGGCCCAGGCCAACATCTCTCTCTTTGAGGAATCTCTCTTTAACGAGCAATTCAGACTATACTTTATCATCGGGGTTGCCGTCTGGGTCGTCATCCTGTTGATATTGCTCATACTTGAGCTACGGCGACCGCGCCGCAAGGCAGTCAAGATCCGCACCGACAGCGGCGCCAACGCAGTCCTTGGGGTGAACTCGGTAGCGCAGAGTCTAGAGGCGCGCATAGACGAGTTGGCCGGCGTACGCAAAGTAACGCCACACGTCAAGAGTCGCGGCAAAGACGTCGAAGTGGCAGTGGATCTCGACACCAGTCCGTCGGTCAACATTCCGGTGCTCACCGACCAGGTGGTCAATTTGTGCCGCGATATCGTCGAGGGGCAGCTGGGCGTCAAGATCCACGGCAAAGTGCTTATCAATGTCCATCATGAACCCTACCCGCGGGGAACGATGCCTCCAACGCAGCCGCTACCCCGAGGTGCCGAGACAATCGCTACACAGCCTCGCCTGGTAGAGTCTCCCAGCGAGCCCAAGCATGTTGAGCCCAGAGACGCCAAAGGCAAGAAGCCCGAGGTACAACCCGTGGCCCGTCGTGAACAGCCTGAGCCGGTGAGCGCTGTGGTGCCTGAGCCGCAAGGCCCCGCGCCGGTGGGCGATCTGACGCCAATCGACACTGCCACTGAGGCTGCTGCGGACGCTCAAGACGCTCTGGATGACCTGGATCTTTATGACCCGACCGATCGCGACGAATAGACGCTCGTCAGCCCTGCGCTGATCGATGTGGCAGAGGTCTGCACCGCCGAGCGGGACGGGCAAGGATAGCGCGTTGGATCAACTGCAGAGAACCGATCTTGAACTAGAGGGCCTGCTCGAGGCCCTCTTGTTTGTGGCCGACGGTCCGGTCGAGCTTGAGCGGCTGGCATCTGTGCTGGACGAGCCGCTCGATCGGGTCGTCCAGGCGCTAGACGCCTGGCTGACACGACATCAGCAGGGCGGCCTGACCATCGCCCGGAGTGGCAATCGCGTGCTGCTGACGACGCGCCCCGAAGCAGCGCCACTCATCGAGCGTTTCCTCGGCGTCGAGGGTAGCGCCAGACTATCGACTGCGGCGATGGAGACGCTGGCCATCATCGCCTATCTGCAGCCAGTGACGCGTGCGCGCATCGACGCCATTCGCGGGGTTTCGTCTGCAGGGGTTATCCGTACGTTGCTGGCTCGCGAGCTGGTGCAGGTGGTCGGCGTGTTGGAGCAGGCAGGCCGTCCGGAGCTGTTGGGCACGACCTTTGCCTTTCTGCAGTATCTGGGCCTCACCTCACTCGACGAGTTGCCCATGCTTCCCGAGCTCGAGCAGGCGCTGCAGCAGGCTCCTCAGGGTGACTAGCTGAGCGACCCGTCGGCTTGCAGCTGCGCCAGCGTTTCTTCCTCGAGGCGCAACGAGATGCTCTCTGATACGCCCTGCTCGCCCATCGAGATGCCGTAGATGCAGTTGGCGATCTCGATGGTACGGCGGTTGTGGGTGATGACCACAAACTGTGTGTCGCGCGCGTGTTCGAGCAGCAGATCGCGAAAGCGGCCCACGTTCGCCTCATCCAGCGCCGCGTCGACCTCGTCAAGGAAGCAGAAGGGCACCGGGTTAGCCCTGAGCAGGGCAAAGACGAGCGCCACGGCCGTCAGGGCCCTCTCGCCGCCCGATAGCAGAGACAGCATCTGCGAGCGCTTGCCGGGGGGGTGTGCGACAATTTCGACGCCACTCGTGCTCAGATCCTCGGGGTTGGTTAGCTCTAGGTGGGCGCTACCGCCATCAAAGAGCCGTCGAAAGTACTCGCGAAAGGCGCGATCTACCACCTGTACGGTTTGGCTGAAATCCTTCTCGATGACATCGTCGAGCTCCTGGATCACCTGGCGCAGCGCCGCGATGGCTGCCTGCAGATCCTGCATTTGGCTCTCAAGGAATGCCTGCCGCTCGAGCAGGGCCTGGTACTCTTGAGGCGCGTCGGGGTTGATGCCGCCCAGCCGTCGGAGCCGAGAGCGCAGAGATCGCACCTCTTGGTCTAGTCCAGCGGGCACCACCGCGACCGGCGGCAGCTCTAGGGCCCCACCGTCGATGCCCAGGCGCAGTTGGTGCGAGATGGTCTCTGGCAAAGACACAGGCCCCAGAGCCGCCTCAATCTCTGAGATGAGATCTTGCTGCCGCTCCTGAACGCGCTCGAGATCGAGCTGCGCCCGATGGAGCTCTGCCTCGACCTCGTGCATGCGTGCCAGGCCGCCAGCATGGCGCTCCTCGGCCTCGCGCAGGGTTCGGGCAGAGGCCTGCAGCGCCTTCTGGGCGGTTGTCAGCTGCCCCTGCAACTCTTGTTGCTGGGTTTGAAGGGCCGCGAGTTGGGCACGATGCTGTTGGGCCTGGGTATGTCCATGCTGTCGCGTCTGTGATAGCGCCTCTTGTTGCGAGCGCTTGGCGGCCAACTGCAGCTGGTTCTGCTGTTGCGCCGCCTGATGGCTGGCCAGCAGCTGCTCTTGACTGGCCAGCGCACGACCAGCCACGGCGAGTTGTGTCTCTAGCTCTGCCAATTGACGACGCAAGGGCTCGTCGTCGGCCGCGGCCAGCTCTTCACGCAACCCGGCCAAAGCGGCGGTGTGGGCTTGCTCGGCAGCGGCCGATGACTCTGTCTCGCTCTCAAGCGAATGCGCCTGCGCCAAGACCTGTTGGCGCTCGGCCAGGGCTCGAGCTGCACGATCTCGCTGCCACCTGGCATCGCGCTCGGCAACGCGACGGTTGCCTTCGAGCTCGGCCAGCGCCTGAGCAATCTGCTCGACCTCGCGTCGTTGGCGGCTACGCTCGCGATCGAGCTGGGCCAGCGCTTGCCGCAACTCCTCGGCGCGAGCGCGCAGGGCTGCGACGGTGTCCTTTTTCTGTCGTAGTTGCTCCTCGATCTGAGCAATCTTGTCAGGCAGTTCGCGCCAGGCGCGCTCTTGGGCCAGCAGTTGCGAGCTGTTGCGGCGAGCGCCGCCACTAACGGCGCCAGTGGGCTGGACGGTCTCGCCGGCCACCGTCACCATCAGGCTGGCGCCGGTGCGCTCTGCCAAAAGTCGCCGGGCCGCTGCCAGGTCGCTGGTCACCAGCACGCGCCCGAGCAAAAGCTCATAGACCGGCCGCAGGTGTTCCGGAAAGCTCACCAGCGAACTCGCTACGCCCACCACCCCCTGAGAATCGCGAATACGAAGGGCGCCGCGTGACCGCAGCGTATCGAGCGGCAGAAAGGTTGCCCAGCCGGCGCGGTCGCTCTTCAAACGAGAGATGGCACGCTCGGCGTCGGCCCAGCGTTCGACAATGATGTTCTGCAGTCGTGCGCCGAGGGCCGCCTCGACGGCCTGCTCATAAGCCTGCGGCACCTGCATCAGGCCGGCGGCCGTGCCGAGGATGCCGCCCAGTGTGTCTGCCAGGCCGAGCACGTGTCGTACGCCGGGCGCATAGTCGGCGCCATCCTCACGCTGGCGAGCGAGGGAGTTACGGCGCAATGACAACTGACTATATCGCCCGCGGAGCTCTTCAGAAGCAGCCTGGGCAGTGGAGAGCTCTTGCTGGAGCGCTTCCAGCTCAGCCTGCAGGGCAGCGGCGTCGACGCTCCCGCGCTCCAGGGCCGCATTCGCCGCCTCGCGGCGTTGGCGCAACGGGGTCATCTGCCGCTCGATGCTCTGTAGCGCGGCCTCTTGCGCCTGGGCCTCGCTCTCGGCATCGGCGACGTCATGCTCTAGACGCTGCAGCCTTGCCAGCAGCTCCTGGTGGCGGGCCTGCTGCTGCGCCGAGCGGCTTTGAACGTTGCGCAGCTCGCGTTCGCGTTTACGGATGGCCTCTTGCAGTGTGACCATCGCCTGCTCAACCTCGGCACGGCGCTCTGACAGCGCACTCAAGCCCTGTTCCGCCGCCTTGCGCTGGTCGGCCAGTGTTGCCAGATCATGCTCGGCTCTGGCGATTTCCTGGGCCAATACGCCCTGGCGCGATATCAGCGTATCCTCGTCGCTAGCGATGTCGTGCAGTTGACGCTGGTAGAGCCGCTCGCGCTCGGCCGAGAGGGTCAGAGCCTGTTGTTCGCGCTGGACCTCCTCTCTGAGGGTGGCGTACTGGTGCTCAAGGCGTTCGAGTTGGGCCTGGAGCTGGCTCTGCGAACTGCTGGCGGCCTGCTGCGCCGCGGCTGTGGTCTCGGCCTGGCCCTGCAAGACCTCGAAGCGCTGCTGGTGCTCCACAAGTGCCGCCTCAACCGCTGCCTGGGCCTCTTGAAGCTGGTGCCAGCGGTGGCCGTACCAGATGCGCAGCAACTCGTTAAGGTCCTGTTCGAGCAGATGGTGCTCTTGCGCGCGCTCTGCCTGGCGGCGCAGGCCACCAACGCGCGGGCCGAGTTCGTTCAGAATGTCGGCGACGCGCTCGAGGTTGCGTTCTGTCTCGCCGATGCGGTCCAGCGTCTCGCTGCGCTTGCGTAGCTGCGGCGAGATGCCGGCCGCCTCTTCAAAGAGCATGCGTCGCGCTTCGGGGCGCAGCGCCAACGCGGCGTCGACCATGCCCTGCCCGATGACGGTATACGTGGTGCGCGAGAGCCCCGCCGCACCGAGCAGGTCTAGGATATCGCGATAGCGCACGCGGCTTTCGTTGAGCAGGTACTCGTTCTCGCCAGAGCGATAAGCGCGGCGCCCGATGGTGACCTCGGCATAGTCCACAGGAAGCCAGTGGTCGCTGTTGTCGAGGGTAATGAGCGCCTCGGCCATGCCCAGGCGCGCACGATGGCGGCTGCCGGCAAAGATCATGTCTTCGGTGGTGCGAGCGCGCATCGAACGATAACTCTGTTCGCCAAGCACCCAGCGGATGGCATCGGCGACGTTGCTCTTGCCGCTGCCGTTGGGGCCTACCACAGCCGTGATGCCGTCGGCAAACGCAAAGGTGCAGCGCGAGGCAAAGCTCTTGTAGCCGTGAAGGCTCAACGCCTTGAGGCGCATGGCGGCTCCATCAAGATACTCATTCGCGATGCGTCTCTAGCGCCTGGTGCGCAGCAGACTGCTCAGCTGTCTGCTTGCTGTTGCCAACGCCGGTGCCCCAGGGTGTGTCGCCCACGAGAACTGCCACGGTATACTGGCGCGCATGGTCCGGACCCTCGACAGAGACCACCTCATAACGCGGGGTAATGCGCATCGTCGCCTGAGTATACTCTTGTAGTTCGCTCTTGGGGTCCTTGGTCTGCCGCGCTTGATCGATCTCGGCCGCCTGACATTCGAGCAGCGCCACGAACCACCGCTCTACGGCGGCGATGCCCTGATCCAAGAACAGGGCGCCAACAAGTGCCTCAAAGCCTGCACAGAGGTTGGCCACCTTCTGACGGCCACCGCTGGCCTCTTCACCGTGGCCAAAGCGCATATAGTTGCCCAGATCGAGATCGTTGGCCATCTGTGCGAGGCTTTCGGTGCGCACCAGCCGCGCTCGCAGTGAGGTTAGCTCTCCTTCGGTGGCATCGGGCAGGCGCGCAAACAGCCAGTGTGCCACCACAAAGTCGAGCACTGCATCGCCTAGAAACTCGAGCCGCTGGTTGTGCGGCACATCTTTGTCAGTCTCGTTGGCGTATGAAGTGTGAGTAAGGGCCTCTTGCAGCAGCTCGACACGCTCAAAGACGATGCCGAGGTGTTGCTGCAATGCACGTATAGAGCCTCCTTGCGACACGATGCTAGTCCTGATCGACGATGCGGATCTGTAGCTCGTCGAGCTGTCGCGCCGATATCTCAGAGGGCGCGTTGGTCATCAGGTCGACTGCGCGCTGCGTCTTGGGGAAGGCCATCACCTCGCGGATGTTGGCCTCGCCAGCGAGGAGCATCACCAAGCGGTCGATGCCTGGCGCAATGCCGCCGTGGGGCGGAGCGCCATACTCGAATGCCTCGAGCAAATGGCCGAACTGCGCCTGTGCCTCCTGGTCGCTGATGCCAAGCGCCCGAAACATGGCTGTCTGTAGCTCGCGACGGTGAATGCGGATGCTGCCGCCGCCCACCTCATAGCCATTGGCGACCACATCATATGCCTTGGCGCGTGCCCGCGCAGGATCAGCAGTGAGCAGGGGGATGTCTTCATCCAGCGGGGCCGTAAAGGGGTGGTGCTTGGCCGTGTAGCGTTGTTCCTCTTCGCTCCACTCGAGCAGTGGAAAGTCCAGAATCCAGCAGAAGCCGAGCACATTGCCGTCCAGCAACTCGAGCCGCCGCGCCATCTCGAGGCGCAACTGGCCCAGCGCCTCTGCCACCACCTCGGCTTGGTCGGCGACGATCAGGAGCAGGTCGCCAGTGGTGGCGCCGGTGCGGCTCAGAACGTCCGCGATCTCCGTCTCGGTCAAGTTCTTGGTGATCTGTGAACGCAGCCCGTCATCACGTACAGCGATCCACGCCAGGCCCTTGGCACCCGACGCCCGAGCGAACTCGACCAACTCGTCGAGCTGGCGCCGTGAGTAGTCGGCGCAGCCGGGCGCCACGATTGCCTTGACGCGTCCGCCGGCAGCCAGCGCCTCGCTGAACACGCGGAACTCGCAGCCGGCGAGCGTTGGCCCCAGATCGATCAACTCCATGCCGAACCGGATGTCAGGCTTGTCGCTGCCAAAGCGCTCCAGTGCCTCATCATACGTGAGTCGTGGGAACGGCTTGTGCAGTATCTGCTTGTGGCCTACCGTCTCGGTCAGCTCGATGAACATGGGCTCGA
>JAAYDS010000130.1 GCA_012729155.1 Chloroflexota bacterium
GCGCCTGTTGCTCTTTGCGGCGCCCTGCCCCTTTGTCGACGGCGAGGCATTTGCTTATTGCGAATGTTTGCATTAGACTCGCCGCCGAACGCCGCAGCCGCTCGCGCCAGAGGCCGGGCGAACCCCCTGCGGCGGACGAAAGGAGCGCTTTGAAGACGATGCGACGGGGGGCGCTGGCCCTGCTGGTGACGTTGGCCCTGGTGCTGCTGAGCGGCTGCGCGCCGTCACAGCCGCCGCCCGAGGGATCGCCGCCTGCGGCCGGCGACGAGCTGACGCCGACCGCTGCGGCGGCAACGACCTATGTGATGGCCGGCGATGACTATGGCTACCCTTCGCCCTTTGCGTTCTACAGTCGCGGGCCGGGCTATATCCGCATGTCGTACCTGTTCGACACCTTGGTGTGGAAGGACGCCGACGGCGTCATCCCCTGGCTGGCCGAGCGCTGGGCGCTATCGGACGATGGCACCGCGTGGACGTTCGAGCTGCGGCCAGACGTGACCTGGCACGACGGTCAGCCGCTCACCGCCGAGGATGTGGCCTTTAGCTACACCTATTTCGGCGAGCGCGCGGCCGAGGGCATGGTGCGCTGGGGCTGGCCCATCGAGCACGTGGCGGCGGCCGAGGCCAGCGCCGATGGCCGCACCGTGACGCTGCACACCGCCGAGCCGGTGGCGGGCCTGCTCAGCGACCTGTTCGGCTCGCTGCCGATCATCCCCAGACACATCTGGCAGGGAGTGGCCGAGCCTTTGAAAAAGCTGGACGCCGAGGCGGTCATCGGCAGTGGGCCGTTCATCTTGCGCGCCTACGACCAGGCCGAGGGCCGCTATCTGTACGAGGCCAACCCGCGCTACTTTATGGGGGCGCCCAAGGTCGAGCAGCTGGCGTTGATCCGCGTGCAAGATGCGGCGCTGGCGCTGCTGGTGGGCGACGTGCACGAGGCCAGCTTTTCGGGCAGCGGCATCGCCTCGGTGACCGAGCTGCGCGAGCAGCCGGGACTGGCGGTGATCGAGGGCCCCAGCGACTGGGCGCTCAAGCTCTACTATAACACCACGCGAACGCCGTTCGACCGGCGCGAGGTGCGACAGGCGCTGGCGCTGGCCATCGACCGGCAGGCGCTGGTGACGCGGGCGCAACTGGGCGGGGCCGTGGTGGCCAGCACCGGGCTGCTCTCGCCCAGCAGCCCGTGGCACGCGCCCAACCTGCCCGCCTACGCGCACGACGCCGCGGCCGCCCAGGCGTTGCTGTCGGCGGCGGGCGTGACGCCGCTGCAGACCACCCTGCTCACCACGCCCACCTATGCGCGTGAGGCCGAACTGATCCGCAGCGACCTGGCGGCGGTGGGCATTACCGTCGAGGTGCGCACGGCCGATATGGCCACGGTAGACGGGCTGCTCAATGCCGGCGAGTTCGACCTGCTGGTGACGGGGCACGGCGGCACCGCCAACCCCGACATGGGGCACCCCAGCGTGCCGGCGGTCTGGGAGAATACCGAGTATACTGAGGTCTATGAGGCCTCGCTGCGGGCCATGGATGAAGGCGAACGTCGCGCGCTGGTGTGGCGGCTGCAAGAGATCATCGCCGAGGAGCTGCCCATCTTGCCGCTGTGGCA
>JAAYDS010000131.1 GCA_012729155.1 Chloroflexota bacterium
CTCGTCGTCATGCCTGATGGTGGGCGCTCGTTCTACTGCAACGAACCCTGGGAAGGGGGCATCCGCTGGGAAGATGCCATCTGGCAGGATGCTCTGGGCTATGTCGAGCGGGTGTTCCCGACGCAGCGGCGGCGCGAGTCTCGTGCGGTCATGGGGCTCTCAATGGGTGGCTATGGAGCGCTTTTGTTGGCGCTACGGCACCCCGATCTCTTTGGCGCTTGCGCCTCTGTTTCTGGCTCCACCTACTTTGCCCATGAACCTTCGGAGCGCCATGCCGGAGACGATGTGGGTCGCCTGGGCGCGGCGCTGCCTCCGACGAATGACCTCTTTGTTCTGGCCGAGCGGCTCGCAGAGCGCCAAGAGGCTTTGCCCGCCATTCGGCAGTCTTGTGGCACCGAGGACTTTTTGTGGGCCACCAACCTGGCCTGGCACAACCACTTGCTTGCCCTGGGCGTGCCCCACGAATGGGTAACACACCCTGGCGCGCATGATGATGCCACCTGGGATGCTCAGGTGCCGGCGGCGGCCCGCTTCTGTCTGACTCACGTCTCTCGGGGAGGCTGAGCGATGGCTGTCATTCTGACCAACGGCGGCGGCAGTGTGGGTATCGGCCGCTCGTGGGACCTCTTGAGCAGAGGTGCGTCGGCCCTTGACGCCATCGAGCAGGGCATTCGCCTTGTTGAAGACGATGAGACCAACCACTCGGTGGGCAAGAGCGGCTGGCCCAACCTGTTGGGTCAGGTCGAGCTGGACGCCGCCATCATGGATGGCGCCACGCTCGATGCAGGCTCGGTGGGGGCGGTGATAGGCCAGCTGCATCCCATCAGCCTGGCGCGCCGCGTGATGACTGACCTACCACACGTGATGCTGGTGGGCCGTGGCGCCGAGCGCTTTGCCGATGAGATCGGCGCTGAGGCAGGCGATAACCGCACCCCCGACATCACAGCGCGCTGGCGGGCCTGGGTCGAGCGTTGGGCTGCCGAGAGCGTGACGCTGGCTGGCCCGTCGGGGCCTCTAGCGCCGCTGGCGCGCCTGACGACCGATCCGCAGAAGGCGCACGGCACCACCGTCTTTCTGGCGCTCGACGACGGTGGCCACATCGGTGCTGGCGTGAGCACCAGCGGTTGGGCGCTCAAATACCCTGGCCGCCTGGGCGATTCGCCGGTCATCGGTGCAGGCATCTATGCCGATGATCGCTATGGGGCGGCCGGTTGCATCGGCCATGGAGAACTGACCATCCGCGCGGGCACCGCGCGTGCCGTAGTGCTTTACCTCAAGATGGGCATGGCATTGCCCGACGCTCTGCGCGAGGCCGCCCGCGATCTGGAGGCTCTCACCACCACTTTTGCGGGTTCGGTGACCATCTTTGGGCTCGACCACAGTGGCCAGACGGCTGTGCTCGGCTGGGGCGTACAGCCCGACACGGGCTGGGTATGGCGCCAGGGCATGGCCGAGGCTCAGCCGGCTGTCGTCGAGCGAGCAGAGCGTTGTTAAGCCTCGGCGACGGCGTTGATCTCTGAGGCCAACGCGGCAGCGCCTTCCTGAACAGCGGCCTCAGCGCCTACCACCTGGGTGTCGATGGCGCTGTTGACGGTCTGTGCGGCAACCTCGACGATACCGGCGCCGATCTCGGCTTCTTGCATGATCTCGGGGGCATACTCGCGCGCACCCTCGACGACGGGCATCACGCTGATGCGCATCAAGTTGGCCGCACCGCGATAGGCGCTGGCCAGCGGATCAACCACGGCTCGCAAGGCCTCACGGATGCCCCGCATGGCCCCCCGCGCGCCGCGAGTGAGGGCGTCGCCCACGGCCTGCAGCGTCGGCAAGCCTGTGCGTCGCAGTCGCTCTCGCACCCAGCGTGCTGCTGCCTCAGGCGCGGGCGGGTCTCCGTTGAGCAGCATCTCGATGGCGAGGCGAATGCCGAGCCGCAATAGGCGGATACGCTCGATGACCTGCGCTACCAGGCGCTGGATCATCTGTCGGAGTTGCTGGCCGCGCAAGATGATGGCGTTCACCACGCTGCTGGTAAGAGTCGTCAGGGCTCGCTCCGCGTTGAGCCGCATGTTGCGCACCATGGGCACCAGCCGTCTGTAGGCGCTCTGCAGAAAAGAGGTGACGCCAGTGCGGATGCGTTCGCCAACGTCGCCCATCACCGACAGCACCCAGTTGACGGCACGGCCGGCGGCCTCGCGGATCTCGCGTGCGATGCTTTGTGCGCGAGAGAGGATGGCCGAAAGTGTGCCGCTCAGGCTCGCCAGCAGCCGCGTGATAGCACCCGCTATCAGAGCGCCAGCTGTGCGTATGGCGCGAGTGGCCGCCTGCACGCCCTGACGGGCCAGGTCAACGATCCGTGTGCCCAGCCCGTCGACCAGGCGTAGGGCCTGACGGGCGCGATCGCCCACCAGGCCAAGCACACGCTGTAGCGCCTGGCGTGCTGCACCCAGCCATGTGGGTTGGCGTTCGGGCTCAACCTCAGCGGCCTGCGGTTCTGCGGCCGGCCCTGCGGCCGGCTCTACTGCCTGCATCTCGGCCGCCGATGGCTGCGGTGCGGCGCCCTGACTCGTCGCCTCAGCCTGTGTTGCCGTGGGGGGCTCGGTCTCTGTAGCCTGCGCCTGGGCTGTGGTCTCATCCACCCGGGCCTCGGCGGCCTGTACCTCGCTGGCTACGGCCTGCCCCGCCGATTCGGCCTGCGTCGCGCTTTGTGCCTCGGCTGTGCGCGTGGTTGTCGCCGTCTCTGTCTCAATGGACGTCTCGGGCGCCTGCGGCGTTGCGGCCTGAGCCGTCGACGTCGCCTCGTTGGCTGTCGTACTGGCTTGTGTTGGGGCCTGTGTCGTCTGCGTCTCGGCTGGTGTGTTCAGCGTGGCAGGCTGTGCCTCGGGGCGGCTCACTGCACCCGGCCCCTTCGAGCCCCCCTGTGATAGCTGGTTGGGCTCTGCGCCTGGCTTGACCATCTCAGGCCTGGGAACGAACAGTGGCTTGGGCGGCTTGCCACCGACAGCGGGCTCCGTGGCCATTGGGCTCTCTGGCGGGCTGCTGCTCGCCATATTGCGAGGCGAGACCTTGGGACCAGGCACATGCCCCGAGGGGGGCGGGTTGGCTTCGTCGGCGGTTTCTGGCTCTCGTCCCGCAGCGGTGTCTGCGAGAGTGACCTCGGCTGGTGTCGCAGCAGCCTCTTGCGGAGTGGCGACGGGCGGTTCTGCCGTCGCCTGAGGCGCCCTGGGCCCGCCACCCAACAGGGCATCAAGATCATCATTACCGGGCACACGCGCTACGTAGGCGTGAGCTGCGCGGTTACCGATCTGGCGAGCGAGCGAAACGATGTCTGCGGCAGGGAGCGTTGTGGGGGCGGCGCTGCGCTGGACGCGCAAGAGGGCCAGGTCATCACGCGATGGCGCCCGCCCAAGCGGGCGTAGAGCGCCCTCGAGTCGGCGTTCGGCCCGTGTGGGCACCAGACGCTTGAGTTGAGGCATCGGCGCGCACCAACACCTTCGCTAGCCTGCAACCAGTATATCACACGCGCTCGTGTCTGGATAGGGTCAGTCCTCGACTAGGCTACTTCGATGGCGTTCTCCCCGCTATCAAGGGGCAGGGCCTGGCCGATCACCCAGGCCTGTTGTCCGGCTTTGTGACACGCGGCCAAGTAAGCATCTGTGTCATCCGGCGTCAGGCTCACCAAAAGTCCACCCGACGTCTCGGGGCAGAAGAGCAGCAGCTGGTCTTCATACTCCAGATGATTGGCAAAGCGCACCTGCGGCCCATAGTCGCCCATGTTCTTGCTGGCCATGGCGGGAAAGAGCAGGTCTTGAGCATACTGCTGCGCCCCGGCGAGAAAGGGAATAGCCTCCCAACGCAGGCGCAGGCGAACGCCGCTTTCTCTGACTACCTCATAGCTGTGGCCCAGCAGGCCAAAGCCGGTGATGTCGGTGACGGCGTGGGGCGTCACCGACTCTAGCGCTTGCGCTGCATCGCGATTGAGACGCTTCATCGTGTCTACCGCCCCGGCCATGTGTTCGGGACTGGCCTCATCGGCCTTGTGGGCTGTGGTGATGATGCCAACGCCTAACGGTTTGGTCAGCACCAGCAGATCGCCTGGCTGTGCACCGGCTTTCGTGCCCAGGCGCCTGGGCGATGCCATACCCAGCACAGCCAACCCGAACTTGGGCTCTTCATCGTCCAGGGTGTGTCCGCCCGCCACGATGGCGCCTGCTTCACGGACCTTCTCGGCACTGCCCAGCAGCACCTGCGCGATCATCTCTTCAGGCAGTCTCGCTGGAAAAGCCGCCACGTTGAGCGCGAGAAAGGGTTGACCGCCCATAGCGTAGACGTCGCTCAGGGCGTTGGCCGCGGCGATGGCGCCCCAATCATACGGATCGTCTACCACCGGCGTGAAGAAATCGACCGTAAAGATCAACGCGCGCTCGTCGTCGAGGCGCCAGACGGCGGCGTCGTCTGGCGCGCTCAGGCCAACCAGCAAGGCGGGATAGAGCGATTCGTCAAACACCTGACTGAGTTGACGCGTGACCCGCGCCAGGGCCGCAGAGGCCCGTTTGGCGCCTCAACCGGCGGCTTTGGCCATTTGCGTCAGACGTATGGCGCTTTGAGCATCGGTAGGGGGCAGTTCACAATCGGTCATGCTGTTCTCCCAGCTTGATGATCAGAGTATAGCATGCCCGCGAGCCACCAACTAGACTGGTGTTGACGCATCTATCCGGCTTCGCTATGCTGCTCTGAATGGAGGGGCTTATGCACATCTGTGTGTTCTGCTCTTCGAGCGCCGCCGTCGACCAGCCCTATGTAGACGCTGCCGTCGAGCTCGGACGGTTGTTGGGCCAGCACGGGCACAGCCTGGTCTATGGCGGCAGCAATGCCGGGCTGATGGGCGAGCTGGCCCGCGCTGCACAGGCCGCAGGCGCCAGGGTGCATGGCGTCATCCCGCGGATGATGGTCGACTATGGCGTGGCGTATGCAGAGGCCGACCGGTTGATCGTCACCGAGACGATGGCCGAGCGCAAAGAGATCATGGAGCAGGACGCTGAAGCGTTTGTGGCCCTACCCGGCGGTTTTGGCACTCTTGAGGAAATCGCGCAGGTCATCACTCTCAAGCAACTGCGCTATCTAGGCGGCCCGGTCGCCTTTGTCAACACTCGCGGGTTCTACGATGGGCTGCTGGCGTTTTTTGAGCAACTCTACCGCGAGCGCTTCGCCCATGCAGCCTATCGCGATAGCTACTTTGTGCACGCTAGCCCGGCGGCAGTGCTCGACTATATCGAGCGTTATGAGTCGCTCGAAGCGCCGCTCAAGTGGGTTGGGCGCGAGGTCCGCCTGACAGGATCTGCGGGCAACGACTAGCGGGCAATGAGCTTGCGCCTGATGGCCGTCCAGAGCTCTTCGAGTTCTGCCATGCCGAGCCAGCGTGCCGCCAACACGTAGCCGCCGCCCCCCAGTAGTATTGGCACGCCTACCCGTATGGCCTCGCCCAAGAACCCTGCCAGCGGCAAACCGCGCAACACCAGGTAGCTGCCCCCGGCCAAGAGCGCTACCGGGGCTGAGCCCGCCAGCGCCTTGAGCGCCATGGTGCCGACACCCAACCCGGCCAGGCCCCCGTAGCGGCGACGAAAGAGCCACAGCATAATGAATGCATGGGCTGTGAGTTGCACCGAGTTGGCCGCCACCAGCCCGTAAAAGCCCCAGTTCAGCGCAAAGGCGAGCGTTGGCGCCACCAGCAGGTAGAGCAGGACAGTGGCGATACCCACCAGCACAGGGCGCACTGTATCCTTCTGTGCGTAAAAGCTAAAGACCAACGGCAGGTCGATGGCGGCAAAGGGTAGCCCGATGAGGTAGAGCTGCAGGGCGCGCACTGTCTGCGCCGTATCGCCGGCGGTGTAGGCGCCATGCTCATAGATCAACTCGATGATCGGCCGGCCCAGAACGGCCAGGCCCACGCCAGCGGGGATGATTACTGCCAGCACCAGGCGAAGGCCTCTGGCCAATGTGGCTTTGAAGCGCGTATCATCACGGGCAGCATCGAGCTGCGAGAGCGTGGGCAGCACCGCCAGCGAGATCGCCATCGACACCGGGCCCAATGGCAGTTGGATCAAGAAGGTGGCCTTGTTCATGTAGGTGATCGCCTCGGCAATCGTGCGCGAGGCCAGGTTGCGATCGATGATGACGCCCACATTCTGCACCACAATGCTGAGCACCACCGGCGCATAGAGCACCAACAACCGTCGGATGACAGGATGACGCCAATCGAGGCTGGGCCGTAGACGCACCCCTCCAAGCCCCGGCAGCTGCACCGCCAACTGTGTGAGCGCCGCTATCACGATCGCCAGGCTCAGTGCCGGCACGCCCAGGCGCGTGGCCAGCAGTAGCACGGCCACGATGACGCCCAGGTTGTGAGCCGGAGCGCCCAGGGCCGGGTATGCGAAGCGTTTTCGCGCATAGTGAAAGGCCTGCAGAATGCCCGAGAGCCCATAGATTAGGATCGATGGTACGATTAGGCGGATGAGCAGCGTGGTGGTGGCCAAGAGCTCGGGGTCAAAGCCGCCTACGAGGGCGGGCGCGATCCACGGCGCGCCGATCTCTAGCAGCAGCACTACCACGATCAGCACCACCGCCCACAGGGTAAAGAGCACCGATAACACATGGTCGCGCTCTTGCTCTTGTTGCGGGGTGGTGTACTCGCTGAGCACCGGCACCAGCGCTGAAGAAAGCATACCGCCCACCAGCAGCTCGTACACCATCTTGGGTACGGCGCTGACGGCGTCAAAGGCGCTAGTTGCGCCCGAGGCGCCAAACGAGCCTGCGATGACCGCCTCGCGCACCAAGCCCAGCAGGCGGCTGGCGATGTTGCCCGCCGAGTTGATGGCCGCGTCGCGGGCCACCGAACCGGTGCCCGGCGCGCCAGACGGCATCACTTCAAGCGGCTCATCGACGCCCGGTATCTGCGTCACGGAGTTGACGACAGGATCTCGCCAAGGGCGACGAACACGGCATCGAGATCAGCGATGCTGCAGTAGCCCATGTGGCCGATGCGGATAACGCCCACGCTTGGGTCCTTGGTGGAGCCACAGTGGATGGCATATCGCTCAGCCAATGCGTTGAGCACGTCGCTGGGCTTGTGCGCCGCAGGCAGGGTGAGCGCCGTCACCGTGGGTGAATAGTGTCCTGCCTCGGCATACAGGCCAAGGCCGAGCGTCAACGCACACGCGCGGCAGTGAGAGGCCAGCGCCTCGTGGCGAGCGGCAACCGCCTCGATACCCTCGGCGACCATGCGCTGCAGAGATGCGTGCAACCCATAGAGCGTCGACACCGCGGGCGTCGACGGAGTTTGGTGACGTGCCGCGTACTGACGTGCCAATCCCAGGTCAAAGTAGTAGCGCGGGTTCTGGGCTGTCTCGTAGGTGCGCCACGCCCGATTGCTCAGGGCGATCATGGCCAGCCCCGGGGGCGCCATCCACGCCTTCTGCGAGCCGGTGAGCACCACGTCCACGTCCCAGGCATCCATCTGTAGGCGTGTGCCGCCCAGGCCGCTGATGCTGTCGACCATGATGAGCGTCTCGGGGCTGGCTGAGCGGATGGAAGCAGCGATGGCCTGCACATCGTTGAGCACGCCAGTCGAGGTTTCGTTGTGGGTGAGCACAGCCGCCTTGAAGGGCCCCTGCGTCTCTACGGCCTCTCTGACGACGGCAGGATCAACCGCCCGCCCAGGGGCGAACTTGAGGCTGGTCACATCCGCTCGATAGGCACGTGCGATCTCGTCAAAGCGATCGCCGAACGAGCCGCACGAGATCGCCAGCACACGGTCGCCCGGCGAAAGCGTGTTAGCGACGCTGGCCTCCATCGCGCCCGTGCCCGACGACGTGAGGACCAGAACCTCCTGCTGGGTCTCAAAAAAGACTTTGAGCCAGGCTGTCGTCTCGGCAAGCAGCGCACCAAACTCGGCGCCGCGATGATTGATCATCTGTTGCCCCACGGCCATCTGCACATCGGGGGGTAACGGTGTTGGCCCAGGGATACGCAAGTTGATCATCGCATGCCTCCGATTAGGCGTTCTGCAGCACGATGTAGCGCCGAGCCTCGTCGAGGTTGTCGGCCAGCGCCAGATAAAAGCTCGTCTCGTGCGTCTCGTTGGCGGCCAGCCGCACCTCATACATGCTCGAGAACAGGCGGCCCACCTGAGCCGTGGCCCAGAGCCCCACTGCGTTGCGGTTGCTGACCAAAAGTGCCGCACGGGCACTATGCGGGTTGACCACGGCGGCCCAGCGCTGGCCCCAACGTGAGCTGCCCACCAGCGTGTCGTGATGCCAGTCATCAGCGCTCACCAGCACCAAATCCTCAACCGCTCCTCCCAGGCTGGGCATGGCGTTGAGCCCGATCAGGCATTCGCGGGCTATGGCGCGGCGGTTGATCAGTCGATAAGCCATCTTGAGCACAGGTGAGTGCCCCAGGGTGGTGACGTCGAACTCGACCAGCAGATCGCGCAACTGCTCCTGTGCGGGCTCAACGGTGAGGCGCACGCCGGTCCAGCGGAGCCCCCAGCCGTCGGTGGTCTCGATGGGGGCCGCCGTGCGCGGCGCTTGATGCAAAAAGCCCTCGGAGCACCAGGAGTCTTTGGGCAGCAACACCGGGAAGATGCCCCCATAGAAGGGATGCACCCAGGCCAGACCGCGCGTCTCGGGGTAAAAGCTCGCCAGCTGCTCCTCACCGTCTAGCAGCCACGAATACGCCGACGGGCCATAGTCGGCCGACACCTTCACCTGACTTGTACCGTTCTCGATCTGCCAGACGTCATGGCCTCGGTCTCGGACGGATCTGACGCGGACCGAGCCCCCCAGGCCGAGGCGGGCCACATGGAATGGCGTGCGGGTGTGCAGCATGGGCAGGGCAAGCTCGACCTCACCGCCGTAGACGCCGACCCGTTGTGCGGGTAGCGTCAGCTGTATGCTGTGTTCTGCTCCCTGCCCCTGAATCAGACCGGGGGCCCGCCATTCGTCACGATCGACGCGCAAGGCGGGCTCACAGCTCAGTCTGATGCGACCATCAAAGGCGCGGTTGAGCATGCTGCTGGCACGCACCGTGGTCTCTACCTGGTCGCTCTCGGTCAGCAGCAACCCTGGCTCGATCGTCGCTTGGGCCACCGCACGCACGCGCAGCTGCTGGCGTGGGGCCTCTGCCCAGCGCAAGAGCCGGCTGCGCACGTCGGGCCACTCGCCTTGATGGCCGTAAAGAGCCACGGTGAGCGGCGTCGAGCACTCACCGGCAGCGAGGTCCTCGACCGCGCCACGAAGATACATGCCACTGTGCCCGGGGCGTATGTCGCAGACACCACTTTGCCAGGCCACGCCGGCCGCGAGGCCCCGTCCTTGCCAGGCCTGCCAGGGCTCGGCATAAGCGGCTGGGTCGCGTGGTATGTCGCCGTGTAGCCGTGGCCACCAGCCGGCGCTAGCCGTGACGATGCCCTCGGGCAATGGGACAACGGTCGTCAGTAGATCGCGCTCTCCTTCATCGAGCGACAGGCGCACCGTGCCCTCGCGCTTGAGGTCGCCGCGGTTCTCGATCCACGCGGTGGCAACGACCAGGCCCGTGGGAGCGATGCTGACGCGCTGGCAAAGCACCAGCCCAGGCTGCGCTTTGCTCTCGGCGCTTAGCCGCACGATGGCGCGGCCAGCAGTCTGTTCCAGCGCTATGCTGAATTCGCGGCGCTGTGCCTCTGAATGATAGAACGGCGGGCCCATTGCCGGGCCAAAGGAGGCCAGCTTGTTGCGCGTCTGCTTATCGGTCAGGGTGACCTCTCCGCGCTTGGCAGCCACGGTGACGCGCAGTCCGTCGGTCTCGATGCGCGCCGATTTTCGCTGGGCTTGTGAGACCAGCCCGCCAGCGCCCACGCTAAAGACCTGCAAGGTCTCGATCAGCGGGGTGTCGCAGCCTGTCACCGTCAGCCGCGCCTCGAGGGTATACACGCGCTCGTCATTGGTGGTCAGCTCTACAGGGATGCTCAAGAACCCCTCTGCTGGGATCTCGACCTTGCGCTCTTGCCACGAGAGCTTGAGCCCCTCGCCATAGAGCCGTAGGATGCCCCCGGCCGTCTCTGCGCGACGGTTCTGGAGCTGCAATCCGATCGTCCTGGGCTGTCCGGGCCCCACCGACAACTCGGGCGTATCCGTAGATATCTCAATGGGCTTGCGGGCGCGAATGCCCGAGAAGAGCTCGACATCGTCGTGGCCAAAGGTGATGACCGAGCGCACTGCAGGAGCGTCGCCGTTGTCTTTGGCGAAAGGCGCCTGGTCGGTGACCTTGACTGTGGCCACATGCTCCACGGTGGCCCCAGCCTGCACCACGAACATCTCACGGTGGTCGATCTCGAGGCCGTCGGCGCCGCGAGCGTCCACCAGAAAACGCTGCATCGTATCGGTCTTGTTGGTGATGCGCCAGTTGATGGCCACCTCGTCGCCATGCAGCGCCTCGATGACGCGTGGGATGGCGGCCACAAAGAGATCGTCGGTGTCGACGGCCACCGGCGCCTGAGCCTCACGATCGATCCACACCGCCAGCGACTCGCCGTTGGCCTGCCAGCGCATCGGATAGACCTTGAGGCCCTCCCAACGATAGTCGTCCTCGTGCTGAGTGACGGTGGGCACATAGGTGTCGTACCAGTCGTAGCGCTCAAAGAAGGGCTTGCAGATCGGCATCTGCACCACGCCCGGCACATAGTTCTGCATCCAG
>JAAYDS010000132.1 GCA_012729155.1 Chloroflexota bacterium
GCCGCCAAGATGGAGGAACGTGGCTATACCTATCCGGCCGAGATCGTAGGGCCGGTGCTACATCGGGCCGATATCACCCATGTGAGCAACGAGGTGCCCTTTATCGAGGGCTGCCCGGTGAATCCCGCCTCGGGAAACCTGACTTTTTGCAGCGACTATCCCTACTGGCAGGCGCTGGCCGCTGTGGGCGCAGATATCGTGGGGCTGAGCGGCAACCACGTGAACGACTATGGCTATGACGGCGCCCTGGAATCGCTGGCGTACTACGAGTCTCTGGGCGTGCCTGTCTATGGCAGCGGTGTCAACGAGCAGGCTGCCTGTGAGCCCTTGCTTTGGGATGACCACGGCAATACCTTCGCCTTTGTCGCAGCGCTGGCCTTTGACCCGCAGTATGCCTGGGCCACTGACGACAAGCCGGGCGCCTGCTATTACTACCGCAACAAGGAGCGTATCCTCGAGCGGGTGCGTGACCTGAGCGAGCAGGTGGACGTGGTCTCGGTCGAACTGCAGTACTATGAGACCTATCATCCCTTCCCCACGGCGCAACAGGTTGTCGAGTTCCGAGAACTGCGCGCGGCCGGCGCTGATCTGGTCACAGGTGTGCAGAGCCACGTGCCGCAGGCGTGGGAGCCCTATGGTGTTGGCGATCCCGGCGACGCGGGCATGATACTCTACGGCCTGGGCAACCTGTTCTTTGATCAGATGTGGAGTTGGGAGACCCGGACGGGACTGATCGCGCGGCACACCATTTATCAAGGGAGGCTGCTTAGCAGCGAGATCCTCACCACCGTGCTTGAGGATGCGGCCCAGCCGCGCTGGGCCACGTCAGACGAGCGCCTGGAGATTCTCGAAAGGGTGCATGGTGCAGCACCGTCCATGGAGACATCGCGCTATGATAGCACGGGTGGCATGGCTGTGTACGCCGTCGAGCTCGCCCTGCACGGCTGGCTGGAGGGCGACCAAGGTACGGCCGCCTACTGGGGACTCGACATGCTTACCGATGAGGTCTTTGCCCAGGATGCCCGCGGTGGTGAGGTAACCAGCACGAACTGGCAGATCGTCGACGTGCGTCCGTCGCAACTGACGCATCAGGTGATCATCGCCTTTCGCGACACCACCTGTAATCTGAGGGGTGAGCCGTACAGCTATCCCGGCACGCATCTTGCAGTGGCTCAGGTGACGGTTGAGGGCGATGTGGTGCAAATCCGCGAGTTGATGCCCTGGCACGTAGCCGACGCTGGGGCCTGAGTGAGGCGGCACAGGTGACGGATCTGCAGGCCAGGTGTGCCGACTTTGTTTGAGCGAGGAGGGATCTGATGGTTATTCCCACGACGATGCAGGCTGTGCGTGTGCACGGCGTTCGCGACTATCGCCTCGAAGAGGTGCCAGTGCCGCAGCCAGGGCCGGGTGAGGTGCTGGTCAAGGTGCTGGCATCGGGCATCTGCGCTTCAGACGTAAAGACCTATGATGGCCACAGAGTCTGGGGTAGCGCAGAGATTGCGCCCTACATCGACGCTCCGGTGACGCCCGGCCACGAGTTCGTCGGCGAGGTGGTGGCACTGGGCGAAGGGGCTGCCGAACAGCATGGTCTCCAGATTGGCGACCACGCTGTTTCCGAGCAGATCGTCCCCTGCTGGCAATGCCGCTTTTGCCGACGCGGGCAATACTGGATGTGTGAGCGCCACGCCATCTATGGCTTTAAGCGTGGCTTGGCTGAAGGCTCCTGGGCCGAGTACATGCTGTTCCCGGCGGGGGCCGTCAACCATCGCGTCCCGAAGGAGTTGCCGGCCCATCACGCGGCGCTGATCGAACCGATGGCCTGCGCCATCCACGCCGTCGAGCGCGCCGAGATCGCACTGGGCGATACCGTTGTCGTGGCAGGGATGGGGCCCATCGGCCTGGGCATGCTGGCGGTGGCCCGGCTCAAGAGCCCTGGGTTGCTCATCGCGCTTGACCTCAAGCCGCACCGTCTGCGCCTGGCAGAGTACTTTGGTGCCGACCTGGCCATCAATGTGGGCCAAGAGGATGCCATCGCTCGCGTCAAGGCGCTGACCGAAGGGTATGGTTGTGATGTGTACATCGAGGCCACCGGCGCCGGGCCGGCGGTGAGCCAGGGCCTGCAGATGATTCGACGCCTGGGCACCTTTGTCGAGTTCAGCGTGCACGCGGGGCCGGTGGCGGTAGACTGGTCGATCATCGGCGATCAGAAGGAGCTCAATATTCACGGCTCGCACTTGGGGCCATACTGCTATCCGTTGGCCATCGATTACCTGCTCAAGGGCAATCTGGATGGCGAGGCGTTGGCGACGCATCGGCTGCCACTCAGCGAGTTCCGCCGAGGCATCGATCTGGCTCATGCGGGTGATGAATCGATCAAGGTGATCCTCGAACCATAGCAGCGGTCTACCGCTGTGGACAGGCGCCGCATACAGGGCGATAATGCGTTTACTGCGAAGCCTATTGGTGGTGGCTCTTGGCTGGAGGTGAGACGGCAATGGACAACGAGGTCGAGTCACGCTATGTCGTGCCCGATCGGCTGCTGTTTGCGCGCCTAGTCGCCTTGCGCTCGCTGGGGGCCTATGCTCTCAGCCCACAAGGCGCAAGCCGCCCCGTTGACGAGTACCTCGACTCGCAGGGACGCGCCCTTACCCGGCAAGGCTGGGCCTGCCGGTTGCGCCACGATGGCTCACGTTGGGTGGCTACGCTCAAAGGGCCTCGTTCTGGCGAGGGTGCGGTGCATACTCGCCCCGAGATCGAGGTGACGTTGCCCGGCGCTATCCGTGACTATGCCCAGTGGCCACAAGGCGAGCTGCGCGATAAGGTGAGCGAGCTGTGTGGCGGCAGCCCTCTGGGCACTTTGCTGTTGATCGAGCAACGGAGGCGCAACAGGACGGTTCTGGATGGCGAGCGCGTGGTGGCCACGCTCTCGCTCGATCGTGTGCGGTGCCAGGGCCGCGGGCTGCATCATGAAAGCTACATGCTCGAGTGCGAGCTCGAGCCCGATGGTGCTGTCCAGGACCTGGACAACATCGACGCCCTGTTGGTGAGCGACTATGATCTCCTGCCAGAGCCGCGCAGCAAGCTCCGCCGTGCGCTCGACCTGATCGAACGGGGTGGCTTGCCCGATACGGATCTGCGCCAACGATTGCGTCCCGTAGCGCCTCGTGAATTGCTGGCTCGCTACGGCGCCGATCTTGCGCAGGCTGAGATGGTTGCTGCGCTGGCGCTGCAGCTCTATGATGGCCTGCAGCAGGCCCATGGCCTCAACCAGCACGCTCGCCAACTGGTCGAGACGGCCGCGCTACTGACGGCCCTGGGCGGCATAGGCTCAAGCGAGCCCGGGCACCTGGTGGCGCGCGACTTGGCCTTGCGCCATCGCTTTGTTGACCTCGATGATGCCGATGAGCAAGTGGTTGCGGCTGCCCTCTTCTTGCAGCGCAAGGCGGTGTCTCCCGACCGCGTCGCCGAAGCGTTACCAGGCAGCTGGTCACCTGAAGAGCGCCGTCGCGCATTGACGGTGGCAGCGCTCGTGCGTGTGGCGGCGGCCATCGGCCGTTCACAGGGTGTGACCATTGCCGGTGTCCATGTGGCTGATGGCGCCATGCACGTTCTGCTCGCCGGAGCCGATAACCAGAGGGCCGCGGCCCGAGCCGGTCGGCGCAGCGATCTCTGGGCCATGCTCCATGCCACGCGGCTCGAGTGGGGGCTGCTCTCGAGCGATGGCGACGTTCTGCTCTCGACCACTGCGGGGCAAAAGCTGTTAGGGCTCAATCCTTGGGATGCCATGCCTACAGCGGCGCGCAAGGTGCTGTCGTACTGGTATCGACAGACGCGCGCCCATGAGGCAGGCACACGTCTTGGCGAGGATCCTGAAGAGCTTCACGACATGCGCGTGGCTACACGCCGGATGCGTTCGGCACTGAACCTCTTCCGTGGTTATGTGACCGGCCCAGCCATAGCCCGCGTTGGCGAACGCCTGCGACGTGCTGGCGCCGCTTTGGGCGCGGTGCGCGATCTCGATGTGGCCATCGCGCGGGCCGAGGCCTTTGCCGACGAGCATGAGGGCCTCGACCTCACGCCTTTGCTGCGACGCTGGCGCCGTCGACGCGACCGCGCTCGTCAAGCCTTGGTGCGCTATCTTGATAGCCGCGAGTATGTGCGTTTCCAGCAGAGCATGGCCGAGCTACTGGCCAGCCTGGAGACTGAAGAGGGCTGGGCGCGGGGCACGCTGGCTGTGGGCACCCTGGCTCCCAAGATGCTCTATGTGCAGAACGCGGTGGTTACCGGCTACGGAGCGGTGCTAGACAATGCGCCGGTGCAGCTGTTGCATGCCTTACGAATCGATGCCAAACGGCTGCGCTATGGTCTCGAGTTCTTTCGCGAGGTGCTGCCAGACGAGCTGCAGGCACTGATTCCGGTGGTGGTGCGGCTGCAAGACCATCTGGGCGAGCTGCACGACGAATATGTAGCCATGACCATGATCGACGAAACACTGCGCGGCCACGAGCGTGCACGGTCGAGCGCGGGAGCGCTGGCCTACCGTGAGGCCTGTGTGGCTCGCGAGCAGGCGCTGGAGAAGGCCTTTGGCGAGGCGTGGAAGGCCTTTCGGGCTCAGAAGAGCCGCCGGTTGCTCAAGCGCCAGCTCGCCGTTCAGGGCGACCTCTAGAATAGAACGAGCCCCCTGGTGTTGCCAGGGGGCTCTTGCGTCTAGTGGTTGTGGCCGTGATGGTCGCAACCGCAGTTACAGCCATCGTCATCACAATCGCAGTCGCCATCCTCGCACGAGCAACCGGCGCAGCTGGCGCAGTTGGCCAGGTCTTCTTCAGTGGCCTCGCGCGCGTCGACGATCTTGACGTGGAAATGGAGCACCTCGCCGGCCAGGGGGTGGTTGAGATCCACTACCACCGTGTCGTCGGCAACACTGTCCACGTACACGATCACCGTGTGGCCCGACTCGGTGCGCATACGAAATGAATCGCCCGGCTCAACGTCAGCCGGGAACACCTCGCGCGGCAGGCTCTCCATGAGGCCGGGCTCGGCCTCTCCATAGCCTTCAGCAGGAGCGACGGTGACGTCTTTCTCTTCGCCCACCGACATGCCCAGCAGAGCCTTCTCTAGGCCAGGGATGATCTGACCCTGCCCCTGGATGAACTCGAGCGGCTCGCGCCCTTCGGAAGTGTCGACCACCTCGCCATTGGCAAGGCGTAACGTATAGTCCATGCTAACAACCCAGTTGTCTTGAATCGTGACGGCCATCATGTACTCCTTGAGGACAACAGCACCCCGGGCGACATGCACCCGGGGTATGCACATTGGCGGCGAGTATACCATACAGAGGTATGTCTGGCAACTCAGGGTGCCCCCTGCAACTGCACTCCTTCACCGGGCTCTAGCTCGAACGATGCTATGGTATGTGCCTCTACCATCACAGGGGCGCCACGGTATGTGGCGGCGAGGCCGGTGGGCGCCCAGAGAGCGCACCGGCCACCGACGGTGGCCCGCACCTCGCCATGATCGAGCCGTCCCCGGCGCCAGGCCATCGAGATCACAAAACCGCCGCGAGCGCGTAGCCCCGAGACGCTCCCCTGAGACCATGCCGCCGGCAGGGCCGGTAGCAGCCGCACCACGCCGTCATGGCTCTGCAACAGCATCTCGACGATGCCAGCCGCGCCGCCAAAGTTCCCATCGATCTGGAAAGGTGGATGCACATCAAAGAGATTCGGGTAGGTAGAGCGCTGCAACAATGTATCGAGTTGCTTCTTGGCGCGCTCGCCGCGCCGTAGCCGCGCCCACTGATTGATGATCCACGCACAACTCCAACCGGTGTGGCCACCGCCGTTGGCCAATCGCAGCTCAAGCGAGCGTTCAACGGCTGCCGTCAGGGCTGGCGTGGCTTCGGGCGTGATCTGATGGCCCGGATAGACGCCATAGAGGTGTGAGATGTGGCGATGGCCGGGCTCGGCCTCTCGAAAGTCCTGGTCCCACTCTTGCAGTTGCCCCTGGCCGCCGATTTGGTAGGGCATCAACCGCTCTCGCGAGGCGAGGCACTGCGCCTGTAAAGATGCGTCTACGCCGAGAAGCGCGGCGGCCTGGGCTGTGTGCGTGAGCAGCTCCCACGCCAGAGCCATATCCATGGCAGAGGCGCGAGTCACGGCGCCCAGGCGGCCGTCAGCAGCGATGAACTTGTTCTCGGGCGAGGTCGACGGGCAGGTGATCAGATGCCCATCGGCGTCCTCATACAACCAGGCCAGTACAAACTCGGTTGCGCCTTTGAGGAGCGGGTAGGCGCGATCGCGTAGATAGCCAAGATCACCGGTAAAGGCGAAATGATCCCATAGATTCTGACAGAGCCAAGCGCCCGCCATGGGCCACGTCGACCAGACTGGATCGCCACTGCCGCCGCCCACAGGAGCTGCGGTGCGCCAGATATCCGTATTGTGATGCGCCGACCAGCCGGACAGGCCATAGAGGCGTTGGGCCATGCGCCGCCCCTCGGTGGCCAACTCACTGACCATGTCGACAAAGGGCTCAAAGCACTCTTGCAGCCCTGTAGACTGTGCGTGCCAGTAATTCATCTCGGCGTTGATGTTCAGTGTCCAGTTCGCGCTCCAGGCGGGGCGCATCTCTTGAGCCCAGATGCCCTGTAGATTGGCCGGCTGGCTACCTGGCCGCGAGCTGGCGATCAGTAGATAGCGTCCGAACTGCAAGTACTGGGCCGTCAGCAGGGCGTCGTCGCTGCCTCCCTTGACGCGCTCCAGGCGCTCGTCGGTGGCCAGACCCTCAGAGGGATTGCCCCCGAGGTCGATGCTCATGGCGCCGTAAAGCCGCCCGTGGTCGGCCACGTGACGAGAGCGTAGCTCTGGCCAGCCCAGCGCGGCCGC
>JAAYDS010000016.1 GCA_012729155.1 Chloroflexota bacterium
CAGCCTGCCGCGTGGCCGATGGTGCGGTAGATGGTATCCCAGGTGAGCACCTCATCGCTGGTGATGTGAAAGGCCTCGCCGATGGCAGCCTGCTGCCCCATCAGCCCCACGAAACCCACGGCGAAATCGCTGCTGTGGGTCATCACCCAGAGGTTCTGCCCGTCTCCCGCTGAGATGATCGGCTGGCCCTGACGCATGCGGGCGACGATGGTGTAGCCGTGCCCACCAACGCCACTGGGGATCCACGACTCACTATAGGTGTATGAGGGGCGCACCACCGTCACTGGAAACCTTCGATCGCGCTGGGCGGCGAAGAGTGCTTGCTCGCAGGCGATTTTATCGCGGGCGTATTGCCAGTAGGGGTTGGCGAGCGGTGTCTCTTCGGTGACGATGTAGTGTGGTAGCGGCCGACAGTAGGCGCTGGCCGAGCTAATGTGTAGATACTGGCTGGTGTGACCGCCAAACGCCTCGATGTCCAGTGCCACTTCGTCCGACGTAAAGCCCACAAAGCTCGCCACAACGTCATAGTGGTTTGCTGCGGCTTCCCCAAGGGCGAGCGGGTCATGTCGATCACCGCGAATCTGCGTCACTGGCCGCGAAAAGGCCGCTGTCTGGCGCCCCCGATTGAGAACGGTAACATCGTGGCCCAGGGCAAGCGCTCGCTCGACGCAGGCCGCACTGATATTCCCTGTGCCACCCAGGAAGAGCATCCTCATCTCGTCACCTCCTCAGGCCTCTCGGGGCGCGACCGCGCGATCATAGCACAGTGAGAGCGGCCACGGCAAGCATGACTAGCTCAAGAGCGCTGCTATGGCGGCATCGTAGGTGGGTGCAAGGGCAGGCCAGTCGTATGGCGCGATGGCCGCCGACAGATCCAGCCGCTCGGAACTCAAGATGGCCGTCGTCAGACGATCGACCAGCCCGTCAAAGTCGTGGTAGAGCACCTCGTCGTGGTAAACCGGCGGTATCAGCTCGGGATAGGCCAGACGTCGCGGCAGAACGGGATGGCACTTGCAGTAGATCGCCTCGGCCACAGCCGCCCCGAAAAAGTCGTGGATGGCCGTGCTGACAACAATGTCGCCATGCCAGAGCCAGTGGGCATAGTCGGCCAAGCTCTCGACGTAGCCAAACTGGACGATACGCCTCCCCAGGCGGGCGCGGGCCTCTTCGAATTCGGGGGGCACGCGCACAAAGGTCTCCCCGAGTATGGCTACCTCAAACTCGAGCCCTCTTTCGGCCAGGATGTACAGCGCTCTCAAGAACTCGCCTGGGTTCTTGTCATATTCCCAACGGTGGTTCCAGACGATCAGCGGTGGTCTGTAGCGCCTCTTCTCTGGCTCCAGCTCTGCCAACCTGGAAAGGTCCATGCCCAGCGGGAGCACCAGGCTACGCGCGCGCAGCATCGCTACCGTAGGCAGCTCGTTGTGGTCGGGAAAGTGCTTGAGCAGCCGAGGCAGCTCGTCGAACCAGCTCTCGAGATGAAAGTGTGAGTTGAACCAGATCTGCCTGGCGCAGAGCATCGAGGCATAGTTAATAAAGCCATAGTGCAGGTCGCGCTTTTCGCCGGGCCGCATGGGGTAGGTGAGCTGGTTCTCGTGCATGTAGATGGCGCAGGGCAGGTCCGCGGTAAGGTCGCGGGTGAGCGCCAGAAAAGTCGATACATCGAGCATGTCGGTCGCGAGCAAGAGATCAACACTGAGCTCTTGCTCGCGATACTGACGAGCCAGCGTAACAGCGCCGCCGTGCATACGCCACTTCCAGAACTGCCCCGTCAGGCTGAGAGGCACGATGTCGTTGGCGCTGTGGTGCTGCAGGCCCCGCAGCCAGGCGGCATGAGAACCGGTGTCGTATGGCTCCAGCAGGGCGATGCGCATCACTGGCCTAGCTTCTAGCCCTGTGTCCAGGGCCTAGTGCGGGTGTTCATGGCCCTCATCGTGACGGTGTTCGTGATCATGTGTGTCACGGTTGTGGGCATGGTCGTGCGAAGGGGTCTCGTGCGCGTGATGGTGGTGATGGTGCGTGGCGTGATGGCGCTCAGGAGCTGTTTCGAGCTCGGCGAGCCACACGCGCAGGACGTTAGGCCAGGCAAAGGTCTTTTGGCCAAAGCCATAGCCTACGGTCGTCACACGCATGCGAGGTTGTTCAAAGATGGCTGTACTGGTGAGCAGGGCAGCGCCTGTGGGCGTGACCAGCTCGGCGCGCGCGTCAAAGGGGACGACAGGGGCTTGCTTTTCGGCTAGGAGCGCCAACGTCGCTGGAGCGGGAACCGGCAGGAGCCCGTGCGCTGTGTTCACCGTTCCACTCCCAAGCGGCAGCCCGCTGCTATACACCGTCTCGACGCCCAGATGAGCCAGTGCGACGTAAAAGCCGACGATGTCGACCAACGAGTCCACGGCGCCAACTTCGTGAAAATGGATTTCGTCGATGGTGGTGCCATGTACCTGAGCCTCTGCGGCAGCGATGCGCTCAAAGACGGCCAGGCTCTTGGCAGCCACGCCTGCAGGCAAATCGACGCTCTGCAGCAGCTCGCGGATCAGGCGGATATTGCGCACTGGCTGCTCTTGCGCCAGGTCGTGCACAGTGAACCGAGTGCCGCTGATCCCCTGGAGGACCACGCGTTCAGCGCCGAGCTCATAGCCGCCCACGGGCAGCTTGCTCAGCTCGTCTTGCACTAGGCCGATGGGCACACCAGCGTCGATGAGAGCGCCCAGCAGCATGTCACCACTGGCACCCGAAAAACAGTCGAAATAGGCGATACGGGTCATGAATGTCTCCTTACTCGGCCGTCACAAACGCGAGGGCCAAACGGATGGTCTCTTGCAGACTGTCAACGTGGGTCCGCTCGTAGGCGTGGCTGGCGTCTACGCCCGGGCCGATCAGCCCTACGCGCACATTGCCGCCTGCACGCAGCAGAGCGCTGCCATCGGATCCATAGGCAGGATAGGTGTCGATTCTGTGCATAATGCCCTGCTCAGAGGCCAGACGCATCAGTTTTTGCCGCAGCACGAGGTCGTATGGCCCCGATGAATCTTTGGCGCAGATGCCTACCGAATACTCGTCGGAATTCTGATGCTCGCCAGTGGTGCTGGCGGCCATGTCTACCACCAGCAGTTCGACCACATCGGCGGGGATGCCGCTGGCTGCGCCGTGCCCCACCTCTTCGTAGTTGGAGATGAACAGCGTGGTGCGCTGCGCGGGGCGCGTCTGTCCGCGAGCGAGCTCGTTCAACACGGCATAAAGCACGGCTACGCCGGCCTTGTCGTCGAGATGGCGGCTTTTGACATAGCCGGTGTCGGTGAACTCGACGCGCGGATCGAAAAAGACATAGTCGCCCACCTCGATGCCCAGAACACGCGTCTCCTGGGCCGACGCTGTGCGAGCATCGAGGCGCACCTCCATGCGCTCCTCGTCTCGTGAGCCAGTGCGATGTTCTGGGCTGGTGTGCACACTCGGCGCCACGGTCTGGATGGTGCCCCGGTAGCGCTGCCCGCCACGCACACAGTGCACGGTGACATTCTCTCCCTCGACGGCGTTCCAGGCATAGCCGCCAAGCTGTGTCAGCAGCAATCGGCCGTTCGACTTGATCTCGCGGACCATGGCGCCCAGTGTGTCCACGTGGGCCGACAGTGCGCGAGGCGCGTCGTCGGCCCTGCCTGGGATAGTCATGCGCAAGGCCCCCTTGACGGTGTGTTCGATGGTCAAATCTGGCAGAGCCAGCGCTCTGACCGCTTGATCCACGAGGGCGATGGCCTCAGCATGATAGCCTACGGGACTGGGTGTGTTGAGCAACTGCTTGAGAAAGCCAAGCACAGGGCCAAGCTCGAC
>JAAYDS010000133.1 GCA_012729155.1 Chloroflexota bacterium
ACCAAGATGGTGCGCAATCAGGCCCTGCGCCATCTGGCTGCGAGCCGAGTTGCCTGTGCAGAGCACCAGCACACGTCGCCTGGTGACGTTCAAGAGGCTGCCTCCTCATCTCACTAGGCCGCTCCGTTACCGAATATCGACCACGCGAAAGGTGTTCTCTGCCCCCATCTTAGCTGACTCAACCTAACAGCAGATGGGCAGCATGTTAAGGGCCGGTCAAGAAACCGTCATTCTGCCGCAGCCCCGGCCTCGACCGATAGGCCGTCGCTGGGCGCCTGCAGCAGGGTAAACGAAAAGCGGCTGCCATGCCCAAGCTCGCTGTCGACCCAGACGCTTCCGCCGTGGGCGAGGACGATATGCTTGACAATGGCCAACCCCAGGCCTGTGCCCGGTGTCGAACGGGAGGGGTCGGCCTTGAAGAACCGCTCAAAGATGCGGTCGTGCAACTCTGGGCGGATGCCGATGCCGCTGTCGCTGACCATAACCATCACTCTATCGCCCATGGCGCGCGCCTCGATATCGATAGCGCCGCTTTCGGGCGTGAACTTGATGGCGTTGTGCAACAGGTTGGTCACCACCTGCTGCAGCCTGGGGCCATCGCCCAGCACCAGTGGCAGTTTGGGCGGCAGATGCATCGTCACGGTCAGGCGCCCACGCTCGGCCTGGGGCAGAAGCCGCTCGGTGGCAGCGCGCAACACCGGCACCAGGTCGATGCGCTCCTGCCGAATGGGCACCCGCCCCGACTCGATACGCGAAAGCTCGAGCAGCTCTTCCACCATCTGTGAGAGCGCATCGATCTCGGCATCCATGCGCTGCACAAAGCGTGCCGCTGCGGGGGGATCATCCAGCGCTCCGGCTGCCAACGTGTCGACAATGGCACGCATGCTTGCCAGCGGTGTACGCAACTCGTGCGAGATGTTGCTGACAAACTCGCGTCGCATGCCCTCGAGCCGCCGAACGTGCGTCAGATCTTGGAGCACCGCCAGCCGCGTGCCAGGCTCCACATCGTCGAGGGCACTGACTGTGATCTGTAGAAAACGATCTCCCGAGTCTACCAGCTCGACGCAAGGACCAGACACATCAGAGGCCTCTCTCCACACGGCTGCGAGCTCATGCTGCCTCACCACCTGGGTGAAGGAGCGGCCAAGCGCATCGTCTTCGGTGGTGTGCAGTAGCGTCTGCGCCGCAGGATTGATCAGCGTCACGCTGCCCTGTTGGTCGGTCATCAGCACCGCGTCGGCCATGCTATTGAGAACACCGGCCAAACGTGCCGTCTGAGCATTCAGGCTGGTGATGGTCTCGTGCAGACGCCCGGCCATCTCCATGGTGTCTCTCGTGAGCTGCCCAACCTCATCATCAGAGGATGAGAGCATACGCTGTTCGAGGTCGCCGGCTGCGAGGCGACGCACGAACAGGGATAGTCGCCGGATGGGGCGCGCTGTAACCTCGGCGATGACGATGGCCAGCGTCACCGCAAACGCCGACGCGCCCAGGGCCAAGAGAACCAGCGCCCGCCGCAGAACGCCAAGCTGCGCACTGAGGTCGCGGCCGCGCATGGCCACGCGCACAAACCCGAGATCGCGCCCGTGCTCGACCACGCTCACGGCAGCATACACCATCTCGACACCCAGGGTGTCGCTGGGGCGCACCGCGGCGCCCTCGCCCGCCACCGATGCTTGCTGGATTTCAGGGCGGTACAGGTGATTACGCATCTCGGCGGGGTCCTGATCCGTCTCTGCCAGCACCTGGCCATCGGGTGCAATGACGGTGATGCGCGCCCCCAGCACCTCTGCATACTCGGCGGCGCGCTTGGCAAGGCCCGCCGCATCGCCAGCCGCCAACGGATCGGCCAGGACGTGACGCACCACTCGCGCCTGCAACATCAGATCGGCCTTGGTTTGATCGACCGTCGCCCGCCGCAGTGTCTGCCCAAAGACGAGCGACAGCCCCCACGTTACCACGACGATGAGCGCTACATGAGGAATGGCAATGCGCCAGCCGATGGTACGGTGTCTATGCACAGGCTTAGCCCTCAAAGCGGTAGCCAACACCCCGCACGGTGACAATGCGTACAGGCTGTGACGGCGATGGCTCGATCTTTTCGCGAAGCCAGCGGATGTGCACATCCACGGTTCGGCTTCCGCCGTCATAGCTCCAGCCCCAGACACGCTCGAGGATCAACTCGCGCGAGAGCACCATGCCACGGTTACGGGCCATAAACGCGAGCAGATCATACTCCCTGGGCTTGAGGGCAAGGGCGCGCCCGCGTAGCGTCGCCTCGTGACGCGCCTCATCGATGCACAGATCGCCAAAGAGCATCCGTTGTGGCCTGGGGCTGTCACTCTCGGTCGTTGCCTCTTGTTGCGTCATCTGCACGCGCCGTAGTTGCGCCTTGACCCGCGCCAGCAGCTCACGCATAGCAAAGGGTTTGGTCACATAGTCATCGGCTCCCAACTCGAGCCCCACGACCTTGTCGACCTCATCGGCCAGCGCCGTCAGCATGATGATCGGAACGCTGCTGTGCTGCCTGAGCCTTCGGCAAACCTCGAGCCCATCGATACCCGGCAGCATGATGTCCAGCACCAGCAGATCTGGCCATTCGGAGAGAGCCAGGTTCAGTCCCTCGGCGCCATCACTGGCAGACAGCACCTCATAGCCCTGCTTGGCGAGGCTGTACTCGAGCGCCTCGAGCAAGGCGGGCTCGTCTTCAACGAGCAGTACCTTAGCCAACCAAGCCCCTCCTATGGGCCGAACGCCCCGCTAGATGATGCCCAGCGCCTCGACGCCGGCCTCGCGCGGTGTCAACACCTGCTCCAGCCTGGCTGGGCTCGCAAAATCGAGATCGGACCATTCTGCAATGGCGAGATGGATGACCGCGATCGTCGCAGGCGTCAGCCCAATGTAGCGCGCCACCAGGTCGCGCACCAGATCCTCCAGCGTGGGATTGTGAGCGATGAGCAACACCGTATTGCCCTGACCACGCTCTGCCAACACGCGCAGGCAGGCGCGCGGTGTCGTCTCATAGAGACGGCTGTCGGAAACGACAGAGGCATCATCCAGCTCTCGCGCCACCCGCTTGGCGGTAGACCTTGCCCGTTTGGCCGTCGACGTAATGATCAGGTCAGGCTGCCTGCCGAGGCGCACAAGCTCCTGCCCCATCTGCTCAGCCTCACGCTTGCCACGATTATTCAGCGGTCGTTCGTGGTCTGGGAGATCGTTGTTCCAGCTTGATTTGGCATGACGCATCAGCAGCAGTGTCTTGGTCATGCTGACATCGCATCTCCATCGAGCGCGCTGCGTAGCACCCACGAAAGCTCAGCCAGCCCGGCAGACACGTCTGCGCCGATGTTGATGCACACCACACGGCGGCCGGCATTGGTCAGCGCCTGCCAGTCGCCCAGGGCCTGCGCCGCCTTGAGCACGCCAAACGAATAGCCCCTGGCGGGGATGTCGATGTCTTGAGCCTCGTTGCGCACGATCTGTACGAACAACCCGGTATTGGGCCCGCCCTTGTGAAGCTGCCCCGTGCTGTGGAGAAAGCGAGGACCATAGCCCAGTGTTACGGGCACGCCCAGGCGTGCGCCCAGGTGATAGCGCATCTCCTCAAGAGGCTCGGCGTTGGCCGCGCAACGATCGATGTAGGCCATCAGCGCCACATACTCGCCCTCACGTGCCGGACTCAGCATTGCTGCCAGATAATCAGCCAAACTAGCCGTAGGGCCCGCAGGCCCCGAAACACGCAAAGCGCCCTCAGAAAGCACCACATCGAGCTGGGGTAGCTGGTGTGTCGCTTCATAGGCCTCAATCGCCTGACGCGCGCTCTGTTTGGCAGACTCGACATTGGGCTGGTCGAAGGGGTTAATGCCGAGCAAATGACCAGCCACTGCTGTGGCGTATTCCCAGCGATAGAACTCGGCGCCCAGGCTATAGGGCTCTGGCATGGTCACCACCGCCACCGTATGCCCCTGGTCGACAAGCCGCCGCATCAAGGCATCATTGGCGTCATTATCATCACCGGCGAGCCGCAAATATGCGAACTGACGGTCAGCCCCAAAGCGCTCGAGCGCGGTGAGCCGCTCGCCCTCGACGGGCAAAATGCCTACACCGTCCTTGCCGGTGCTCTCGGCGATCAGCTGCTCAACCCAGGGGCCGAATGCCGCCATCGCAGGCGAGGTGATGAGCGTGAGTTTGTCGGCCGGCAAGGGTTGGGCTGCAGCACAGGCCGCCATACAGGCGCCTAGCACCGCCCCTGGATTGTCTGCTACTGGCACTGTGCTGCGGCAGGCCCACCACATCTCATGCGCCGTGCTCAGCAGACGATCGAGATCGATTCCCAGCAGGGCTGCGGGCACCAGCCCATACAATGACAGCGCCGAGTAGCGCCCTCCGATGTCTGGCCGGTTAAGGTAAAGAGCGCGGAACTGGTTACGCGTGGCCAGGCGAGCCAGCGGCGTGCCAGGGTCTGTGATGGCCACGAAATGGTCGTGCCAATCATCGTCGCCAACGGCCTCGCGCATGCGCGCCGCCAGGTATGCATAGAGGCTATCGGTCTCTGCAGTGGTGCCCGACTTGCTGGCCAGGATGAAGAGCGTCTTGGCCAGTGGCGCCTCGTTTTCGACACGGCGGATCTGCGCTGGATCGGTCGTGTCGAGCACAACCAGCTCGACATCGTTGGCCTCGCGCGGCAGCGCCGCCGCCGTCACCTCAGGCGCCAGACTGCTGCCTCCCATGCCCAACAGCACCACACGGCTGAGCCCTGCCGCCCTGATCTCAAGGGCGAGGGCCCTGAGACGCGTCAGATCAACGAGCATGTCACGGGGTAGATCGAGCCAGCCGAGGCGCTCCTCAACATCGCGGGCCGTATCAGCATCATGCGGCGCCCACAGGCGGCCGTCACGCGCCCAGATGCGCGCCGACGCCCCAATTTCCGCCAAAGTTGCCAGTGCCTCTTTGACGGCGCTCTCGTGCCGACCCAGGCTAACAAACGTATCAGGCCCCAACCGCTCCAGATCCATCCCCAGACTATCGTTCAGAGTCGCCATCGAGGTCCTCCAGCCAAGGCATAGCGACACACCTGCCGCCGCTTGACGCTAGCATAGCCGCTGTCAAGCGTCAAATTGCGCCCGCTTTACGAACAACGCCGCGCAATTGCCGTCAGCTGCTAGCGCGGCTATCATATGGTCTGATCGATACCCGCCAGAGGAGGGTCAACTTGAGGATTCTGCCCGATATCACCGCTGCCGTCGGCCACACGCCGCTGGTGCGTTTGAATCGTGTGGCCAAAGGAGTGACGGCCAACGTGGCCGTCAAGCTCGAATCGTTCAATCCACTGTCGAGCGTCAAAGACCGCACAGCCCTGAACATGATCCGGTCGGCCGAGGCCGAGGGGCGACTTGTTGAGGGTAGCACGGTCGTCGAACCCACCAGCGGCAACACAGGCATTGGCCTGGCATTTGTGTGTGCCGCGCGAGGTTACCGCTGCATCATCACTATGCCAGACTCGGCCAGTGCTGAGCGACGCAAAGCGATGCAGGCCCTCGGCGCCGAAGTGGTGTTGACACCTGGCGCCAAAGGCATGCCGGCAGCGATCGAGCGTGCCCGTGAGATCGCGGCATCCATCGAGGGCGGCTTTATGCCGATGCAGTTTGCCAATCCGGCCAACCCCGCCGTGCATGTGGCCACCACCGCGCCCGAGATCTGGGACGACACCGATGGCGCCGTGGATATCGTGGTCGCAGGCGTAGGCACCGGCGGTACGGTGACCGGACTGGCCCAATATCTCAAGCCAAAGAAGGCTGGGCTGCAGGTGATGGCCGTAGAGCCCTACAGATCGTCGGTGCTTTCAGGGCTGCCGGCGGGCAAGCATGCGATCGCTGGCATCGGGGCAGGCTTTGTGCCCGACGTGCTGAGGCTCGACCTGGTCGACGAGATCTTACGCGTGAAGGATGAGGCCGCCGCCGCCATGGCACGCCAGGTCGCCCGTTGCGAGGGCATCCTGTGTGGGTATTCCAGTGGTGCTGCAGTGGTGGCGGCGCTGCGCATCGCTGCCCGGCCTGAGAGCAGGGGCAAGCTGATCGTGGCCATCGCGCCCGACACCGGCGAACGCTACCTCAGCACCGGGCTGTATGGAGACTGACGTGGCAGAGGGCGCCGGCGCCTGGCGAGAGCGCGCCAGAGGCTGGGCGCAAAGCGATCGTCTCTGGTTTATGGCGCTCGCTCTGTGCGCCCTGGTGGTATATGGGCTCACAGTGCAGATCCATGTCAACGGCAGCCGTTCGCCCTATGCCACCGATGTGGGCGAGATACAGAACGCGTTGCCCCGCTGGGGCACGCTGCACTTTACCGGCTACCCACAGTACAGCCTACTCGGTTCGCTGTTTGTAGCGCTGCTACGTGCCATCGGCATCTCACCAGCGCTGGCCTCGGGGCTCTTTTCGGCAGTGTGGGCCGCCATCAGCACCGGCCTGACCTTCTTGGTGGCGCGGAGGCTCGACGCTCCCAAAGCCGGGGCGGCGTTGGCCGCCGTGGTGTCGGCGCTGACCCTCTCGATGTGGATGGATGCATCGTTGGCCGAGGTGCACACCATGACGATGGCCCTTTCGATCGGTGCCATGCTCGCAGCACTGCGTTTTCGTGCGTCAGGCAGACAGCACGACCTGTTGTGGCTTGTGGCGCTGCTGGCGCACGGCATTGTGCATCAGCGCGCCGTGTTCTTTCTGGGGCCGGCCATCGCCATCCTGGTGCTAGGGCGTTGGCGAGCCATCATGGCTGCTACGGTTCCCATCCTGCTGCATGGCGTGGGCGCACTGGCAACCTACCTGTATCTGCCAGTGAGGGCCTGGATGGGCGCCGACTGGACTTTTAACGCGCCCGGCACCTGGCAAGGTTTCTGGGGATTGGTGTTCGACACCAAGTCAGAACGCATTGTGCGGGCGCCGTCGGGTCCGGGCGAGCTGCTCCAGCGTAGTCGTACGATCGCTGGCCTGCTTCAGGGCGATCTGCCCTGGTTGCTGCTGTTGACGGGCCTGGTCGGGCTGGCGCTGCTTCTGCGCCGCAGACGGGCGCCGGCGATCGCCCTGCTGACGATTGTCGCGGTGCACGTTGGAGTATCGATCATCATCTGGGAAGGGCGAGTCTCTGATGCCCTGCTTGCCATCAAGCTGCCGGCTGTGTGGGCTTGCGTACTCGGCTTGGCGTTTGTCATGCCCCGCGGCACAGTTCGCTGGACGGCCCCCGTGACGGCCGCGTTGACGCTGTTGTTGGCGGTGTGGCTGGGCGTGCGCCATGCACCACAGGTGTGGGCTGTCACGCGCGATGACACCTACAGAGATGTGGTGCAGCGCGTCAGTGCGATCGCCCCACCAGACGAGCCCACCACGGTATGGGTGCCCTGGGGGCACGACTATTGGGCGCTCCGCTACGTGCAGACGTATGAGGCATCGCTCGACGGCCTGCGCATCGCCGACCACAACGTATCGCTCGAAGAGGTGTTGGCCACGGGAGAACGCCTCGTGACGCCTCAGGAAACGTTTTATGTCTTTGCGCCAGACTGGTTCCGCGCTCGCATGGGCGGGCT
>JAAYDS010000017.1 GCA_012729155.1 Chloroflexota bacterium
CCTGTCTGGTAGAGGCCCGGTTACGGGAAAGCCCATCTCTACATCGAGATCGTTCATGTCGGCGTTATAGTAGGCCATATAGGGCCCGCTGGTGGGAGCGGCGCCCAGTTCTGCGAGATAGGCGCCGATCTGCCGCCAGCACTCGCCGGCAACCTGGCCCAGCGCCTGCACCGGGCAACGGGTGCGCACATAGAGCACCGGCAGAGAAGGCTGCGTCTCGAGCGCGAACTCATGCGACATGTCGTCACCTCCTAAGGCCGCCAGGTCGCGAGCAAACCGCTGCTACATCAGGGCCGACGGCGGTGCCGCTCGCCCAGCAGGCTCGTCGTGCCGCCCCTGTGCCCCATCAAAAGAGCAGTGTGATGAACTCGTTCAGAGAGCGACGCCACGTCAGCCACTCGTGATCGGTGCCCTCAGAGTAGAACACGGCATGGCGGATGCCCGCCTCTGCGAGCGTGGCACTGAACGCCCTGGTGCGCCGTAATGAGCTGGCCTCGGCAGTGCCCGTGCCCAACCAGAGCAGTCGCATCGCGGCGTTGAACGCCACTCCATCAGACAGAGCACCGCCGTAGGCCGTGGTGCGGTCGATGGCGCTCAGTGGGCTACCCGAAAAGACGCCCAGATAGGCAAAAGTGTCGCGGTTGGGCAGGCCTACCGCCAGCGTCTCCATGCCCCCCATCGACAGGCCCGCCATGGCGCGGTGCTCGCGGTTGGCCACGGTCCGATAGACGCGATCGATCATCGGGATCAAGTCGTCGATCATCACGCGCCCAAAGAGCTGGGCGTTCTCTTCCATGGCCGCCAGATCAGGCACGCCCGGCCCCGGCCGCCGCGTCAACACCTGGCCGCAGTCCATCACCACCAGCATGGGGCGAGCTCTACTGGCGGCAATGGCATTATCCATGATGAATTGCATGCGGCCCTGCGTGGTCCAGCCTCGCTCGTCCTCGCCGCCGCCATGCTGCAGATACAGCGCTGGGTAGCGCTCTTGCCCGTCGTCGTACCCCGCCGGTGTGTAGACCAGCGCTCGTCGCCATGTACCGGTGGTCTGAGCATAGTACCAGCGAGCACGCACTTCGCCATGAGCCACATCCTGCGGCTGATAGTATGCCGCGCTTGCCTCGTCCTCTGGCACCTCGATGCCGCTGCACTGCCGGCCATAGCCAAAGAACGTTTCGCTTCCGGGGTCGTTCACCACCAGCCTGTCTACCGCAAACCAGTAGTAGTGAAACCCCCGCGCTTTGGGTGTCACCATCAGCTCCCACACTCCGTTGGCGTTGCGCTCCATCAAAAAGGGGCCATCGCCCCGTGTGCGCTCGCCACCTGCGAGGTGCAGGCACACCTCGCGAGCCTGCGGTGCCTCCAGACGCAAAGTGGCACGGCCGTCTGCGCTCACGCGCGGATAGGGCGCACCGCGCACATTCGTGGACGCAGGGAAAAACTCGATCTCCTGTGACATGGATGCCTCCCTTCGCCAACAGACAGATGCAGTCTACGTCCGGTTCTGACAGCAGCGCAAGCCACCGCTGGCCGAGTCTTTGAGCCGATTTGCCCGACCGGGCCCCACGAGGCACAATGCCCTCACCCTTGGTAGGGAGGCTCTCTCTTGCCGGATCTGACCTGCTCGCTGCTCGGCCTGACGCTGCACAACCCGATTGTGCTGGCATCGGGCATCTTGGGCACGAGCGCGGCGCTGCTCGAGCGTGTAGCGCAGGCGGGCGCCGGAGCGGTCACAGCCAAGAGCTGTGGGCCTGCGCCGCGCACAGGCCATCCCAACCCGATCACCATCGAATGGGGCCACGGGCTGATCAACGCCGTGGGGCTCACCAACCCGGGCGCGCCTGTCGAGGCGCCGCTCTTGGCTGAGGCTCGGGCTCTGCTGCAGCCGCTGGGAGTGCCCCTCATTGCCAGCATCTTTGGGGGCACTCCGCGTGAATACGGCGAGGTGGCCCGTACCATCGCCACTGCCCGGCCGGCGCTGATCGAGGTCAATATCTCTTGCCCCAACGTGGCCGATGAGTTTGGCACCCCGTTCGCCGCCGACGCCGTGGCCGCCGCTGAGGTGACGGCCGCCGTTGTGGCCAACGCCGGTGGCATCCCTGTCAGCGTCAAACTAGCGCCCAATGTACCCGATATCGTCAGAATTGCCCGTGCCGTTGGGGCCGCCAGCGCCAGCGCCCTGACGGCTATTAACACCATGCCCGGCATGGTCATCGATCCGTACGCGGGCCGGCCCGTGTTGAGCAATCGCAGTGGCGGGCTGAGCGGCCCTGCCATCAAGCCCATTGCGCTGCGCTGTGTGGCCCAACTGGCCGCCGAACAGGATCTGCCCGTTATCGGCACAGGCGGGGTGCTGACGGGCATCGATGCTGCCGAAATGCTCATGGCTGGCGCTACTGCCGTGGGTGTGGGCACGGCAGTCTGGTATCGCGGCCCCGAGGCGCTGGGGCAAATCGTCGCCGAGCTGGACGAGTTCATGGCTGCAGAGGGCTACACCAGCCTCGCCGAACTGCGCGGCCTGGCTTTGCGATAGGAGCACGCATGCACCGCATTTATGCTTTGCGCGAGGTCCGTGAGGAGAACGCACGCACCCGTACGCTGGTGTGCGATGGTCCGTTGGAGGCCCGCCCCGGGCAGTTTGTCATGGTGTGGCTGCCGGGCGTGGGCGAAAAGCCCTTCTCGGTGGCGGGCGATGACCCCATGGCGCTCATGGTGGTGGGCGTTGGGCCAGTGACGCACGCCATCAATGCCCTCAAGGTAGGAGATCGCCTGTGGGTGCGCGGGCCGCTGGGCCAGGGCTATGAGCTCGAGGGCGAGCGACTGATGCTTGTGGCTGGCGGTTACGGCGTCGCTCCGCTACGCTTTTTGGCCGAGCAGGCGCTGCGTCGTGGCATGTGCGTCGAGGCCTGTGTTGGGGCGCGCTCCGCTGCTGACTTGCTGCTATGCAGCGATCTGGCCGCTCTCGGGGTTCGACTCTGCCTGGCCACCGAAGATGGCTCGGCCGGCGAGCGCGGCCTTGTGACGGCGCTTCTGACGGGACGTCTGGCAGCATGGAAGCCAGACCTGGTGTGCGCTTGCGGGCCCGTGCCTATGCTTGAGGCTGTTGAGCGGCTCTGCGCCCAACAGGGTGTGGCCTGCCAGCTTTCGTGGGAAGCGGAGATGCGCTGCGGACAAGGGGTGTGTGGATCGTGCGAGTGCCGGCGGCCGGGGTGGCTGGCCTGCGTCGATGGCCCTGTAACCGTCGGGTAGCAGCCAGTCACTGCATCGACGATATGCCTGTCAGCGCCCCTGGTCGGCCTCGCGCAGCGCTTGCCAGCGGAAACAGCTCACCAGGTGATCGTTCACCAGGCCGACCGCTTGCATGTAGGCATAGCAGATAGTCGGCCCCACAAAGGCAAAACCGCGCCCCTTGAGGTCTCGGCTGATGGTCTCGGCCAGAGGCGTCACCGTCGGTATTTCGTGCAGCTCGCGCCAGGCGTTGTGCACGGTGCGCCCCTCGACATAACGCCAGAGGTAAGCGTCGAACGAGCCAAAAGCGCTTTGCACCTCGAGGAAGGCGCGGGCGTTAGTCACAGCTGCTCGCACCTTGAGTCGATTGCGAACGATGGCCGGATTGCTCAGCAGGTCGGCGATACGTGCCTCGTCGTAGCGGGCGACTAGCGCTGGCTCTAGGCCGTCAAAGGCAATGCGATAGCCCTCGCGCTTGTGCAGAATGGTGGCCCAACTCAGCCCGGCTTGAGCGCCCTCGAGCACCAGAAACTCGAAAAGGCGACGGTCATCATGGACGGGGGTACCCCATTCGTGATCGTGATAGGCCAGCATCTGCGCATCATCGCCTGGCCAGGGGCAGCGTCGC
>JAAYDS010000134.1 GCA_012729155.1 Chloroflexota bacterium
CTGCAACTGGTCGATCTGGCGGTGGAGACGTTGGTGGGCGGCGAGCCCCCCAGTATCATGGATGCCTTTTATCGTGAGCGCGGTTTGGGCGTCAGCACAGCCGCCAGCCTCACCGTGTCGGTCGATCGCGCCAACCTCGAGTACGCCAGTGAGGGCAAGGGTGGCGGCGGCGGTGGCGATGCGGGCAGCGCTGCGCGCGAGTACTTTCCCGACACGGCCTACTGGCGCGCAACGCTGGTCACTGATCAGCAGGGCCGGGCCACCGTCAATGTGCTCCTGCCAGATAACCTCACCACCTGGCGCATGCGCGCCCAGGCTATGACGGTGGATAGTCTGGTTGGCTCGGCAGCCGTCGACGTCATAACGAACCTCGACCTGATGGTTCGCCCTGCCCTGCCCCGCTTTTTCGTGGCCGGCGACGAGCCCGAATTGACCGCAGTGGTGCATAACAACACCGCGCAGCGCCTGTCGGTGCAGGTCGAGATGCAGGCTACTGAGATGCAGATCGATCAACCCGAGCAGACGGTGTCGGTGCCGGCCGGTGGCAAGGCGCCGGTGTCGTGGCAGGCGGTGGTCACCGGCAACGAGGTGGCGTCGATCACAGTCAGTGCTACTGGCGGCGGTCTCAGCGATGCCGTCAAACTCGAACTGCCCATACTGCGCGCCACCTCACCAGAGGTCGTAGCGACCTCCGGCCAGGTCGATGAGCGTGTCACCGAGCAGGTTCACGTGCCAACGCTGGCCGACCCTGACTGGGGTGCCATGGTGGTGCTGTTGGAGCCGTCACTGGCTGCAGGCATGATCGAAGGGCTTGGCTTCCTGCAGGCCTATCCCTATGACTGCACCGAGCAGACCATCAGCCGCTTTCTACCCAACATCGTCACATACCGCGCCCTCAGCGCGCTGGACGTAGAGCGGCCAGACCTTGCAGAGAAGCTGCCGCAGCAGGTGGCTACTGGTCTGCAACGGCTGTATGAGACACAAAACCTCGACGGCGGCTGGGGTTGGTGGGCGCAAGAGCGTAGCGATGCCACGCTCACCGCCTATGCGGTGCAGGCCATGGTGACGGCGCGTGAAACAGGCTTTGCCGTGGATGACACCGCGTTTGGCCAGGCGGTAGCGTTTCTCTGGAACCGGCTCGACAATGAGCTGATCGACTCGCGTCAAGATCGCGACGAACGCGGCGCTGTTCTCTACGCGCTGGCGCTGACGGGCGAAGGCGATCTGGGCCGGGCTGTGCGGCTCTTTGACGAGCGTGACGATGTTTCGCTCTTTACCAAGGCCTATCTGGCGATGACGCTGGCCCTGCTCGAGGGCCAGGCGAGCGAACGTGCCGAGATACTGGTGAATGAGCTGGAGCAGGCTGCCATCGTCACGGCCACAGGCGCCCACTGGGAAGAGGCCGTGGCCAATCCGTGGAGCATGTCTACCGACACCCGCACGACCGCGATGGTCCTGCGAGCACTCGTACAGACGGCGCCTCAGAGCCAGACGCTGGCTTCAGCCGTGCGGTGGCTGATGACAGCGCGCTCTGCAGCGCGATGGGAGACGACGCAAGAGAACGCCTGGGCGATCATGGCGCTCACCGACTATATGCTGCTCTCGGGCGAGCTGGCTGGCGAGTATGAGTATGAGCTCAAACTCAATGGCGCGCTGCTCAAGAGCGGCGCTGTTGCCCCCGACCAGGTCGATGAGGTAGCCGTGCAACTGGTGCCCATGTCTGACCTCGAGCGCGCTCAACCGAATATGGTCGAGATGTCGCGCGATGCAGGCCAGGGTCGGCTGTACTACTCGGCGTTCCTAAACTACTATCTGCCGATCGATCAGATGCGGCCGCTATCGCGCGGAATCCACCTACAACGGCAGTACACCTTCTTTGACGCGGCTGGCAACCCTGTGGATCAGCCGGTGCTCAATGGCCTCATCGAGGTCAGGCTGACAATCATCGCGCCGCACGATCTCTACTATGTCGTCATCGAGGACGCGCTGCCGGCCGGCTGCGAGGCCATCGACCCGTCGCTGAACATCTCACGGCGTGTCGACGAGTATGCAGGGCTGGCGCCGGTGGGCGAGCCCGTCTCTGATGAGCCCGCCTGGCGCCAGCACTGGCCTGCGCACACCGAGTTCCGCGATGAACGGGTGGCGCTCTTTGCCACCAGCCTGCAACGTGGCACCTACGAGTATGTGTATACGATGCGTTGCTCGGCGGCGGGGCGCTACAACGTGCTGCCGACGCTGGCTTATGAGATGTACTCGCCAGACGTTATGGGGCGCTCGGCAGGCGAGCACCTCACTATCGAGCGCTAAGCGCCGCGCCGTTTGGGGCATAGACAGAATGAGAGGGTCCCTAAGCCGGACCCTCTCATACATTCATCAGGCGTGAGCGCGAGGGATGATCTCGGGGGCCTGTTCGCCCACAGAGACCATCCGCCTCACCAGGCGCGCGGCCAGGTCGTCGGCCACTGTGCGATAGGCAGGATCTCCCACGAGGTTGTGCTGTTCATGGGGGTCAGCCTCGAGGTCGTAAAGGTACTGCTCTTCGTACACGTCGGCGCTGGCGTCATTGCGCCCATCGCGGCCAGGGGCATCGACACCATACTTCCAGCGATGTGTGCGCACCGCTCTGCCCACCTGCGATTCGCTGATCTGCATAAACACGTCATCGGGCCAGTCGCTCGCCTCGCC
>JAAYDS010000135.1 GCA_012729155.1 Chloroflexota bacterium
GCGATCTCGTCTTGAGTTGCCGCCATGGCCGTACTAGAATGGAGGCGCTCGATAGGAGCGGGGGATGGCATGCGAAAGTCGTGTCTGGTGCAGCTCACCATTCTGATCGTCATCGTGGCTGTCCTCAGCCTGGGGCTGAGCCGTACCGTCAGACGGGCACTACAGAGCGGCCAACGGACTCAGCACGAGCCATCATTGAACGCCCCCGCAGAGCGGGGTGTAGAGCCGGTCGATGACCAGGCTGGCGTCCTCATCCACGAGCCCGATCTTACTGCTGCTCCAGGCCTGTTGGCGTTGGTTAGCAGCCGACCGGTGATGCTCGACGACTGTGTGCCGGCGGGCTTGGCCCTGTCAGCTCAAGACCTCTACCTTGCCTGCGATCGCACTACGGGGCAGGGCGGCTATGTAGTGCGTGCGGCCCGCGATGACTATGCCGTTGAGGCCCGGCGCGATGTGGCGCCGACGGGCGCCGCTGTTGGGGGAATGGCCTGGGCCGATGAGGGGGTATGGCTGGCCGTTAGCACGGCTGGTGTGGCAGATCATACGGAATTGCTGCAACTGAGGCCTGACACACTCGAAACTCTCACCACCGTGACGGTGTCGGCCAGCGTCCTGTCTGTGGCAGTTGACGACCAGGGCCTCATCTATACCAGTAGCTGCGATCCGGGGGTGCTGAGATGCTGGTCTGCAGCCGGGGCTATCGTCACTGAGGCGGAGAGCCCAGACGGTGCCTGCTACACCGATATTGAACTCTTGCGCGGTCAACTCGTGGGTGTGGCCATGGTGCATGGCCAGGGCGTGCTTGATATCATCGACCCCAGTAGCCTCACGTTGCTCGCGCGCCACAACCTCGAGATCGTTTCGGCACGGGGCAACCCTCTGGCAGGCAACGCACTGGCGACGGATGGCGACGTGCTGGCGTTCGCACCCGACCGTCAGCCCCCCCCAACCATCATGGCCTATCGCCTGCGCGAGGGTAGGCTCATCGACCTGGTGCCGGCGCTCTTGCCCTAGCGCTCTGTATCAGCGGGACCTTGCCATACGCCCAGCTGTTCATCATGACGCCATCCCGGTGTTGATTCCACGCCGCAGAGCTGCCGCGCCCATCCTGCAGCGATGCGTGCCTGTGTCTGCGCCCAGGTTAGCAGCCCGCTCGAGGCGTCGGTTTGTTCGACGTTGCAGGCACCCACTGCGGCTGCCGAGTTGGCGGCTTTGGCCGCGCTCTGGCCTCGTAACAGTGCCGTGATGAACCCCGCGATGGTGGCATCGCCTGCACCGACCGTACCCCGCACTACCACACGGTAGGCCGGTGACCATAGCTGGCGATGGCTCCAGGCCGAGGCGTAGTCTGGCGCGCCACGCCCACAGATCGCCTGGCCACCACTGCGCAGGTACACGCCGCGATGCCCCAGCTTGAGCAGTACAACACGTGCTCCCAATGCCAGTGCCTCGCAGGCAAGGCCGTCGATCTGCTCTGGCGACAGAGCGTCGATCATACCGGCTGCGCCGCAATGGGCCTGCACCCGATCATAGGTAGCGCGGTCAAGCATGAAAAGGAGTTCCTCGACGCTAGGCATAAA
>JAAYDS010000136.1 GCA_012729155.1 Chloroflexota bacterium
AAGACTGCAGCTGGGCCACGTCCAGCTCGGCACGCACCAACGAAGCAACGATCGCATCACGCCGCGCAGCGTTGGGCGTGGACACCACCGACACCGTCTCGCCGGTGTCGGCGTCAAGGGCCAGGGCTGCCAGTTTGGTCGTGCCCACGTCGAGACCGATCAGCACCATTGACGCCTCCTTGGGAGGGGCGCGCCCTATCGCAACACCTGACGAGGTGCCGGGCCTGCCCGAGTCGTCGGCGGCATCGGTACTGGGGTCAGGGAAGGGCGGCCGATAGACGATGCGGAAGGTATCGATGTCGACGTAGACGGCCACGATGACGGTGGCCAGGAGATCGCGGATGGCGACGCGGTCGGCCATGGCCATGGTCTCGCGCAGCCGTCGCAGGAAGGGCTCTGGATCGGGCTGTGGGAGGACGGCATCGACACTTTGCTCAAGCCGTGCGAGATTGGCACGGGCAGCCTGCAGGGCTTCGTTGCGCTCATTGAGGCGGGTCACGAGGGCGGGCACGGCGTCACCACCGACCTCGATAGCATCGAGCAGGCTGGCCACCGACGCCTCGAGGCGGGCCACGCTGGCGCGCGCTGAGTCGATCCGTTCGGCCTGGCCATCGTCGCCAGTGGTGCGGCTGCCGAGGTAAGCCTGCCACTGTGCCGCTACGTTCTCAGGTGTGAGCACCTGCTCGAACAGCGCTGCAACGACCGCCTCTTCGATGGCATCAGCGCGAATCGTAGGCATGTCGCAAGCGTGATGGTCGATGCGCCGCAAGCAGCGGTAGGAATACACGGCTGGGCTGTAGCTGCCGTCACGCCGCCGCTGGGGCGGCCGACGCTTGCCCACCATGGCGCTCTCGCAGCGAGCGCAACGAATGAGCCCGGACAACAGGTAGGGGCGCACCGCTTTGTTCCGACCGCCCTTGGCGCCGGTTGTACGCGCGGTTTTGCGGGCGCGGTTCACAGTATCCCACTCTTCTTCCGTCACGACGGGCTCGACCGAAATCACCGTGGCGCCATAGCGCAACTCCCCTTTGTAAATGGAGTTTGCATAGAACTTTTGCCAGGAGTCGGTGCTGGTGTATAGCCCCGTGGCCGCGGCGATCTGACGGTAGGTCTTGCCCGCCAAGCGCATCGCCCAGGCCCGCCTGACGAGGGGCCAGGTTTCTGGGTCAGGCACCCAACGGCGTAGGCGCCGCTGCCGCCCCTCGATGACTTGCTCGATGAACTCGACACGGTAGCCATGGGGCGGGGGAGCCCCGGAGGGCACAAAACCCATGCGGGCCAGGGTCTGTTGCCCGCGGCGGGCATCCTCACCGATCTCGAAGCGGCGCTGTTCATCACGCCAGTGAATGAGCGACTCGAGCACATACTCAAAGCCGGGCACGCTGGGCATGGAGCCGTCGATGGGGATGACCTCGACACCTTTGCGGCGCAACGCGGCCTTCCAGTAGTGCGCGTCGTCCTGCTGTCTGGCAAAGCGCGACCAGCTCCACAGCAAGATGGCGCGCACGGGTGGGCGATCGGTCTGCGCGAGGTGCATCATCTCACGAAAAGCTGGCCGGTTGTCAGAGCCGCCGGGTCGAGCCTCATCGATGAAGATGCCCGCCAGGTGCAGTTGGTGTTCATCGCAGTGGCGCTCGATCGCTTCGCGCTGGCCGGCCACCGGCAGGCCGCGGTCGGCCTGCTCGTCGCCGGAGACGCGGATATAGCCGAATACCGAGTCGCCGGGGTGCAGGACTGTTGGAGTCATCCTACTCGACCTCTGTCTGATCACGGGTGTGGGTGCCGTGTAGCCTGACGATCTTGAGCACTAGCGAGCGGGTCGCTGCGTCGTCGATAGCACGGTAGGCCTGCAGGAACAGGCTTTCATCAGCAGGGAGGGGCTCGTCGAGGGCAAGAAGCCAGGCAATGGGGCGCCCAGTGAGCTGTGAGATGGTCTCGAGCATGGGCAAGGTGTAGGGACGTTCGGCGCGCTCGTATGGCTGGTACGTCTGGCGGCTGATGCCGAGGGCCTCAGCGAGGGCAGCCTTGGAGTAACCTGCACCAGTGCGAGCCTGGGCGACGCGATCTGCGATGAGTCGATACCAGGTGGTGTTCATGGCATCACTACCGCCGATGACCCGCGCCCTGCCGATCGACGGGCACCAGGCAACAGATCCGGTGCCGTCGCCATGCGTTGTTTCATACCGGTGTGCCCTTCCTATTGACAACAGTAGAACATATGTTCTATGATGACAGCATACTTTCAGCGAGGCTGAGGAACCATGGTCTTTTGGCGAAAACGGAAAGCGCGAGCGCACCGATACGAGTCGGTAGCGCCCCTGGCCATCAACGGCACGACGCAGCGACTCGCTTGGATCGAGCAGATGCTACGATTGCTGGCAGATGCATGCCGCGACGTACGCTGCGGCAAGGGGCCGCATGACGTCATGACCGGGAGCCAGCCTGCTCAGCCGAGCGGTGGGCAACGTCGAGAACGAACTCGCGAATGAGAGGGTCTCGAATCTGCCGGAACCAACTCAGCAGGGCGCGCTCGTCACCGGCCAGGTCGTTGCTCGGATGGGTTGGTCGGCCAGCCAGCTCGTCGATCGAGACGTCGAGCGCCTGGGCTAGCGAGGCCAACACCGACAAGCCGGGGTCTACGCGGGCGCCGCGTAGGAGCTTGTTGATGTAGTTCCGAGATATGCCAGAGTGACGCGCCAACTGAGAGGGACTCCAGTGCCGCACGTCCATCAAAGCCGCCAGAGTTTCTGCGAATGTCTTCATACTCTCATTATACACCATCATGGGGACATGTGTCCACACAATCTCAACAAGTGACCTTGACGTCTGGGTACAAATGACCCTATAATGAGGACAAATGTTCGGAGGTGGACATGGAACTGGTGGAGCTGATGCACGAGCTGCAGGGCAGGAAGCCCGTGGCGCTGTGGGCACAGGAGTTGGGCATCAACCGCAGCACGCTGAACAAGATCTATCGGGGAAAGCGTGGCCCTGGCAGGGCGGTGGTGCGCGCGCTGGTACGGCGATATCCCGAGAGGCGCGATGAGATTCTCTCTCTTTTTTTGTCTCGCAATGGGGACAATCGTATTCAGAAGGAATCCGATAGGAATCAGTGAGACATGGACCAGGTGGACTGGGCGCAACTTCTAGAGGCGATCCGCGCTGGACGGTCGCAGGCGGCGCTGGCTGCCGATCTGGGGATCAGCCAGAGCCTGACGAGCAAGCTGTTGCGCGGCGTACGGCAGCCGGGACCACGAGTGATACGCGGCATCATCGCGACGCGTCCAGAGCTGGCTGAATGGGTGAGCCGCAGCTACCTAGGGCCGTGGGCATGAGGCGGGGCGCTGAGGTGTGGCGGAACGAAACGCCGCCGCTGGGGCAGGCCGAGAGCGAGGCGCTGTGCGCGCGACTGCTGTCCGAGCTAGGGAGCTACTGGCAACAGCTGTTCGACGACGCCAGCAGCGCAGGCGCTGAAGCCGCGCAAGCGGTGGGGACCAAGGGCAAGGCTGGACCCGATGCAGGGGTCGAGCGCTGGTGTCAGGTAGGTGAGAGGTCATGACAGGTCGCACTGTGTGGGGTACCGTGGGGGCGTGGCTGTTGGTGATCGTGGGGCTGGTGTGCGCATGGCACGGGCGTGTCCTGGCGTGCATCACGCTCTGGCTGATCGCCGCCAGCTACAGCGATGAGGCGGGCACGCCAGGTGGGGTGATGCTGGCGATCGGCGCGCGCTGGCTCGAGCGGGACTAGCAGCCCCATGGCATGGAGCGCTTTTGACGACGACGTCTTTTTCAACGTCAAGGTCCTGCGGGCCGGGCGCGATGCCCGCGACCTGTGGATGGCGTCGATCGTCTACTGCAACCACGAGCTGACCGACGGGTATGTCGATCGTTATGCCCTGCCGCTGATCGCCGTGATGGCGGGCATTCCCCCGGACCAGGCCACCACCTGCGTCGAGATACTGCTACGGGAGCGCCTTTACGATCCCACCGGCCCCGATGGTGCGGTGGGTGACGGCTGGTGGGTGCACGACTATCTGGACTATCAACTCACTCGCGAGGAGATACTGGAACGCAGGGCGCAGGGCGCCCAGGAGAAGGCGGCCGCTGAACAGGCGGCCAAGCCAACCGGCAAGGGCCACCGGCGTCGCCCCGGGTCGCGATCGGAGGCGGCCAAGCGCGGTTGGGATACGCGTCGGGCCAG
>JAAYDS010000137.1 GCA_012729155.1 Chloroflexota bacterium
GCAGATCGTTGCCACCGACGGGTGGCGGCCGACCATCTGGCCGCGCAGTGGGGCGGCGTGACGGTGGTGCACCTCTAGGCGCTCAGCCGGCGGTGCCGACGGGCGGCTCGCCCGAGCGGATGCCCGCCGCGAGCTGACAGGTGGCCGGCTCGGGGGCGAGCTGCAGGTCTTGCGCCAGCAATTGGCAACAGCGCTCGAACTGGGCCAGCGCCGCCGAGCGTTGACCCAGCATCGCCAGCAGACGCATGACGGCGCGGTGGGCCTCTTCATCCAGTGGCTCGAGCTCGGCCCAGCGGCGGGCATAGGCCAGTGACAGCGGCAGCAGCGGGCGCTCGCTGTGGCCGTCCACCAGCGCGCGCAGGGCCTCAACCGCCTGGCGGCGGTAGCGCTCGCGCTGCACCACCAGCCACTCCTCGAACTCGGAGCAATCTGCCAGGGTGAACCCCGCCAGGAACTCGCCGCCGTAAAGCTCGATGACCTGCTGCAGCCGCGCCACGCACTCGTCACAGCGGCCGGCGCCCCGGTCGTCATGGGGATGTTGCGAGCAGGCCTGCAGCAGCGCGCCAAAGGCGCTGGCGTCGATAGACACCTGGGGAGAGGGCGCCAACTGCAGCTCTTGTCGGGTGGCCAGTAGCAACGGGGGGGCGTCGTCCGCCGAGAGCCGCAGGGCGCTCCGCAGCGAAAAGAGCGCCTGGCTGAGGCTCTGGCGGGCGCTGCGCTCGGGATAGCCAGGCCACAGCAAGCCGGCCAGCTCTTCGCGGCGGTGTGAGATGCCTTCCTCGACGGCCAGATAGGCCAGCAGCGCTCGCGCTTTGTCAGAGCAAAAGCCGGTCACCGGCTCTGACGCCAGCCACACGCGCAGCGGCCCGAGCAACGAGATGACCAGCTCACTCATCGGTACCTGCGGGCCCGTAACGAGCCCTCCCAGTGCCAGCCCAGGCGGCCAGGGCACTGCTTACACACATTATGTCACGAGGCAGAGCGACGGTCAAGGCTTTCTTGAGGGATTCATAAGGCTGCCATGAGACTGGCTTGAGGCGACCCCGCTACCATGGCGGTGTAGCACGGAGGTGGCACGGTGCGAAGCGGGCGGCGCTATATAGCCCAGTTGCTGCGGCTGTGGCAGGCTGAGGCCAATGGTCGGCTGGGCTGGCGGGCCTCGCTGCAAGATGTGGCCACGGGCCAGCGCCGCCACTTTGGCAGCCTCGAGGCGCTGGTGGCCTATCTGCGCGAGCTGACGGGCGAAAGCGGCGAACAGATCAAGCCCCGCCGCATATAGCGGCGCGCTGGCCCATCAACGCCTTGACAGCGCGGCCGCATCAGGCGATCATGCCGGCAGTAGCCGTCACCCCTCGCCTGAAAGGATGCCCCGATGCCAGGCCAGCAACGGCCCGCGCTGCAAGAGGCAGCCGGTTTCACCCAGCAGGTGCTCGATGCCCTGGCGCCCAGCGTGGTGGTGCTCGACGAGGCCGGCATCATCGTGGCGGTGAACACGGCCTGGCGGCGCTTTGGCGATGAGAACGGCCTCACCTGGCCCCACCATGGTGTGGGGCAGCCCTATCTGGCGGGCATCGATCCCGCGCAGGTCAGCCCCGACGACGGCTCGGCGTCGGCGCCCGAGGGCATCCGTGCGGTCATGGCCGGCGAGCTTGAGCGCTTTCAGCTGGAATACCCCTGCCACACTCCCACCCGCCAGCAATGGTACCTGATGTGGGCCACCCGTTTTGGCCTGGCCGAGGCGGGGCGCAACGGCGTGGTCATCGCCCACCAAGAGATCACAGAGCGCAAGCTGGCCGAACTGGCCCGCGAGCGCTATGCCCAGGAGGCCGAGGCCGCACGGCAACGCGAGGCACGCCGCCGCGAGGTGGCCGAGGGCCTGAGCAGCGTGCTGACGGCGCTCAACGCCGCCC
>JAAYDS010000138.1 GCA_012729155.1 Chloroflexota bacterium
GCCAAGATGCGCGGCCTAGAGATGCGCTGGCCACCATTGGAGAAAGCCGCCGAGGGGATGACCACTATCGCAGACTATCGCCCTATCGCCTCTGACTAGAGAGCAGCCAACAACTCGCTCAGCGGCGGCGTAATCGCCGACCAATCATAGTGCCGCTCGACAAAAGCTCGAGCGGCACGCCCCAACTCGACGGCCTGCCTGCGATCGGCCAGCAACCGCAACACAGCCTCGGCAAAGGCGACCGGATCATCGGCAAGCAGCAGGTCGCGGCCATTGCGAGCGCCGATACCCTCGGCGCCTAGCGTTGTGCTCACCAGCGGCAGACCTGCCGCCATGGCCTCGAGCACCTTCAAGCGAGTGCCCCCACCTACTCGCAGCGGCACGACATAGAGATCGGCGCCTCCGAAATACGGCAAGATATCTTCGACATAGCCTGTCACACAGACGCCCGAGTGCCCCGAGAGCGCTCTGACGGCTCCGGTGGGCGCCTTGCCGACAATGTAGAACATGGCATCGGGCTGAATCGCGTGCACTTGCGGCCAGACACGTTCGACAAACCAGACCACAGCGTCGATGTTGGGCCTAAAGTCCATCTTGCCCGTGAACACGACGGCGGGATGCCGCAGCGGCAGTGTATCGGCAAGGCCTGGCCGGTAACGTCCAGTGTCAACGCCGTTGGGGATCACCCTCACATCAACATCCGGCGCAATGGCGGCGATGGCCTCTGCATCATCGGGCGACACGGCCAACACGGCATCTGCCTGACGGCAGCGTTGCGCCTCAAAGCGCCGCAAACGCCGCGCTTGAACCAACGAATAGACGGCTTTTCCCCAGCGATGCGGCTGGCGCAGGTCGGTACGAGCGGCGCGCCGCTGCAAGAGGTACTCGGCATTGTGGTCATCAAAGACGATGGCGGGACGCTGCCCAAAATGGGTGCGCATCAGCGACGCATAGCGTCCCAGCTCAATACCCTCAACCTGCACTACGTCAGGTTGCCACTCGATGACCAGAGCAACGAGCGCCTCGGCGAATGCTGACGACCGCAGGCGCCACGCCAGATCGGGCTCGCGACTGCAGACCAGCGTCTTGAGACGATCGAGCAGCGTGCGCGCCGGCGCGGGGACGGTCATAATAAGATCGCAGAACCCTTGCAGATGTTCCAGCTCGGCCGAACTCGGCAAGCGCTGGGTGAACGACAGCAGTCCGACGGTATGGCTACGCGCCACCTGCGCAATGAGGTTATAGTTGCGGAGAGCCGTGCCCTGTTCGGGTGGATAGGGCAACTGCGGGGTTAGAAACAGCACCCTCTTGGGTGAATGGCCAAAGGCGGCAGACATCGGCGCCTCCTGGTCTACTAGGCAAGACGGTGGTATAGCTCCAGGGTTTCACGCGCAGCTCGATCCCAAGAGAAAAAGCTGGCGCGCTTTAGCCCTTTGGTGATCAGGCTCTTGCGCAACTCGCTATCGGTGACCGCCCGCCACATGGCCACCGCCAGTTGCTCGACATCGTAAGGATCGACCAACAGGCCGGCGTCGCCCACCACCTCGGGAAGCGAAGAGACGTTGGACACGATGGCCGGCGTGCCACAGGCCATTGCCTCGAGCGGTGTGAGGCCGAATCCCTCATAGATCGATGGCGCCACCAACACCTGCGCAGCGTTGTACAGTGAGACCAACTCGCTGGTGCTCACACGGCCCGCAAAGACCACATGATCGACCAGGTCGAGGTCGGTTACCAGCTGAAAGACCTCGTCGTAGAGCCAACCCTTTTCACCTGCGAGGACGAGTTGCAGGTCGAGGCGATAGTCGTTCAGCAGCTTGCGAAAGGCCTTGAGCAATGTCGGTACGTTCTTACGAGGCTCAATGGTGCTGATGAAAAAGGCATAGTCGCCGCGAACACCAAATCGTTCTCGTACGTGACTGCCCGCTTGCTGTTTGTCAATCGGCCTGAACACACTGCTGGCCGCCTCATACACCACCGTCACCCGACTCTCGGGCACGCCCAGTAGCCGTACGATATCGTCTTTGGTGGCCTCTGATACCGCGATGATGGCATCCGTGCGACGCACCGCCTCATCGATCTGGCCATAGTAGCGTGCCGAATCTTTGGTGAGGAAATGTGGGTACAGCAGGAACGCCAGATCATGAATGGTGATGATCGAGCGACAGTTGCGGCGAAACGGCGGCAAAAAGTCGGGGCTATGGAGCACGTCGAGGCCGAACTTGCTGATCTCAACAGGCAGGGTGTACTGCTCAAGCCGATGATGCGCCGGCGTATAGAGGCTGCGCCGCACAAAAGAAGGATGCTCAACAAGGGCTTCGCGGCTGCGAAAGCTTTGCAGCAGCAAGAACTCGTCGGCGGGATCGAGCCGAGCCAATGCCTCCACCAGCTGGATAGTGTACCGGCTGATCCCAGCCTGTCGATAGTGTGTCAGGCGAGCATCAATACCAATGCGCACAACCTAGTCTCCACATACAAAAAGACCCCCAAGCTCCCTGCGCTGTTGCAGGTGATACTGGGGGCATCGCTGCATCCTCATCTCAGCAGATGATAACACCGGCCCTGACAAATGCAAAACGCATCATCTCATCTTGGCGCTTTTTGGCAAGGCGTCATCCTGGCTACAATCTGTCCTGGAGGTTGCATGTTACCCAACCAACGTCATACATTGCTGATCGATGCTGACGACACCCTTTGGGAGAACGATCGACACTACCGCGCCAGCACCGTCTGCTTCGCTGACCTGGCGCAGGCGTTGGGTGTGGACAGGCAACGCGTGCAACCACTGGTGGACCACTATGAACAGGTGCACATCAATATCGGCGGCTTTGGCCCCACCTCGTTCACGGCAGCGCTGCTGGACACTTGGCAACATCTGACGCACGAGTTCGGGCGCGAGCCCACCGACGCCGAGCTGGACCGCGTACGCGCCTGCACCGGGCGTCTCTTTAGTCCCCAGGTCGAGCTGTTGCCGCTCGTGGCCGCCACCCTCGATCATCTGGCATCACGGCACGCGCTGGTCATGGTGACCAAGGGGGAGCCAGAGTTTCAGTTGGCCAAGCTGCAAGGCTCGGGCCTGGCTGGTTACTTTGAGCACGCCAGGGTGCTGGCTCATAAAGACGTCGCTGCATACCAGACGCTGGTCACCGACCTGGCACTTGAGCCCGCCGTTACCTGGATGGTGGGCAACAGCCCACGCTCTGACATCAACCCGGCCCTGCGCGCAGGCCTGGGGGCGGTGTACATCCCCAGCAACCATACCTGGCACCAGGAGCTGGAGCCGTTGCTGCCTTCGCCACGGCTGCGCGTGCTGAACCGCTTTGCTCAACTCATCGACCTCTTTGCCTAATAGCCGTTGTGGTGCACCCGTGTGGCGTCATGCTGGGTGCGCGGCGGGCGCGTCTCGGCGGGGTGGCCAATGTAGAGTGCGCCCAAGGGCACAATACCCCTGGGCAGGCCCAACAGCTGGCTCACTGCCCTGACGAATAGCCCGACCGGATGGATACCAATCCACACGCTCCCCAGCCCCAGCCCCGTTGCTGCCAGCAAGATGTTCTGCGCCGCTGCACTGCAATCCTGCATCCAGAAATCGCGCCCAGGCGGCGGATAGGCGCGCTTGAGGTTGCCGCAGACCACAATTGCCAATGGGGGTCGGTAGCGCCCCAGAACGAGACGGTGCTGCAACTTGTCGAGCAGCTCGACATCATCGATGACGACAAACTCCCAGGGACGGCGATTGCTGGCCGAAGGCGCTGCCATGCCGGCCATCAGCAGGCGCTCGACGACTTCGGGCGACACCAGCTCCTCGGTAAATCTGCGGATGCTGCGTCGCCGCCAGATTGTCTGCTCGACGGCCGTCAATGACTCGAACGGCGGCCACGACGCCGCGCCATCAGCCTGCGGACCCGTTGCCATATTCACTCCTGTGTGGGGCTACCCAGGCAGCCTTGGGGATTGGTTCACTTGTCACGCAATGCTATAATGGCCCAGCTTGTTGCCCATAGCAAGGTGCCTGCTATGCGCCGCATCATCGGTCGGCGGGCCGCGAGCTAGAGTCTCTCACTAGGGCACCAGGTCTGCGGAGGCACAACATGCGCATCGTCATTACCGGCAGCAAAGGCCAACTGGGCACGTCTCTGAACGCTGCCTTTTCCGATGCTCAACAGCTCGAGATCGACCTTCCCGAGTACGATATCACCCGACTGGATATCGTCGAGACC
>JAAYDS010000139.1 GCA_012729155.1 Chloroflexota bacterium
GGCGGACACTCTATTATCTACCGTCGGTGCTTTCGGGCGTGGCAGTTGCGGTCTTGTGGACGCTGATCTTTCACCCGTCCAGTGGCATCCTGAACCAGATCCTCGCCAAGTTCGGCGTTACTGGCCCACTCTGGCTGTACAGTAAAGACTGGGCTCTGCCGGCGCTCATCATCATGAGTCTCTGGGGCGTGGGCGGCAGCATGATCATCTATCTGTCGTCGCTCCAGGGCGTACCGACCACTCTCTATGAAGCCGCAACCATAGATGGTGCAAACGGCTGGAAGCGCTTCTGGAACATCACGCTCCCCATGATCACTCCGGTTGTCTTCTTCAACCTCATCATGGGCATCATCAGTTCGCTACAAACATTCACGAATGCGTTTGTGATGACCGAAGGCGGGCCCGAAAACGCTACACTCTTCTTCGGCCTCAAGCTCTACTACGCTGCCTTCCGCGACATCCGCATGGGCTATGCCTCGATGATGGCCTGGGTGCTTTTCATCATCATCATGCTGTTGACCCTCGCGGTAGTCAAGAGCTCAGAGGCATGGGTCTACTACGAGGGTTCGGTCAAACGCTAGTTATTGCCCTGGGAGGTGGCTCGTCCTATGTCCACTAACATAATGCAGCCTTCGGGAGTGACAGGTGGCGCCGGTGCATCAGCACACACGTCTAGACAGCCACGCTGGTATGAGGGCAAGAAGGCCTCTGAGATCATCAGCAAGTTGCTGATCATGCTCGTGCTTCTCGCTGGTGTGGCTGTGATTCTGGTCCCTTTTGTCTGGATGCTGTCGGTCTCGTTTATGAATCGGGCCGAGATCTATGCCAACCCGCCCAAGTGGATCCCAAGCCAGTTCCGCTGGAGTAACTACCGTGAGGCTGTCACGACCATTCCCTTCATGGTCCTGCTCCGCAACAGCATGTTCCTGGTCATTGGACGTCTGATCGGCACCGTTCTCAGCGCCTCACTGGTCGCCTTCGGCTTTGCACGCCTCCGTGCGCCCGACAGCGGCTGGCTGTTCGTGGTGGTCTTGGCTACGATGATGCTGCCCAGTTCCGTGACGCTCATTCCGCAATTTGTCCTGTTCACCAAGCTCCGTTGGGTCAACACCTTCAAGCCGCTCATCGTCCCGGCCTGGTTCGGCGGTGGCGCCTACAACGTCTTTTTGCTGCGCCAGTTCTTTATGACCATCCCGCTCGACTATGACGACGCGGCACGCATCGACGGCTGTGGTTACTTTCGCACCTGGTGGCAGATCATCCTGCCCCTCTCAGCGCCGGCGCTGGCCACTGTGGCGATCTTTAACATCATGTACAGCTGGAACGACTTTATGGGGCCGCTCATTTACCTCAAGAGCATGACCGAATCGACCCTGTCCCTGGGTTTGTACTTTTTCCGCGGTGTGTACCAACCCGAGTGGAACCACTTGATGGCCATCTCGGTGTTGCTCATCCTGCCCATGATTGCGATGTTCTTTTTCGCGCAAAGGCTGTTCATTCAGGGCGTGGTCATCTCGGGCGTCAAAGGGTGATGCCAGCTGCCCTGGTATAACTGGGAGGTCACAAATGCGCGCATCGATCATCTCATTCTCGTTCATGCCCATGATGCAGGCAGGGCTCGTCGATATCTTTGGCTACCTCGAAACCTGCAAGTATCGCTTTGGCCTCTGTGGGGCCGACATCTGGAACATGATGCTCTACCCGCGCTCGGCGCCTGGCGGCGACCCGTCGGCGGCGTTCCAGCGTATGCTCAACGAGCCACCCGACGACGCCATTGCGCTGCAGGTCAAGCAGGCGCTTGCCGAGCGCGAGATGGAGTTGGCCTGCTTTGCCTGTGACATGTGCCACGTTTGGGTTGACGACGCTGAGCAGCGCGCCCTGCTCAACAAGAACGCCGAAGCGCACATCGCTTTGGGCGAGA
>JAAYDS010000140.1 GCA_012729155.1 Chloroflexota bacterium
CCTGGATCGTCTCCCAGCAGGATGACCAGCCCTGCATGGCAGCCACTGTAGGCGGCCGTGGCCAACGGGTCGAGAGCCACATTGAGGCCAACGCTCTTGAGCACCACCAGGGCGCGCATGCCCGCCAGCGAGGCGCCCAGCGCTACCTCGACAGCCGCCTTCTCGTTGGGCGCCCAGTAGGCAGACAGGTCTCTCTGGGTACGAGCCATCACGGCGTCATAGACCTCGGTGGCTGGCGCCCCCGGATAGCCCGTCATCAGGCCCACTTTGGCGGCGCAAACGCCCCAGGCCAGTGCCTCGGCCCCCGATAGCGCGGCGCCACAAGGCATGAGCTGGGTTGGCGATGCCGGCCGGGCCTGGTCATCAATCTCTGACTGTGACATGCCTGCCTCCTGTCTGGCGGTACCCGCATTATACACGCCAGACGGCGCAGCGCTTGTCGCGCCGTGCGCTGGTTGGTAGAATCCGCATAACAGAAGAGAGAGGAGCGGGAGATGAGCAGTAGCCGCGAACGTGTGACCATGGCTTTGAACCATCAACAGCCCGATCAGACGCCGCTCGACATGGGTTCGACCTCGGTGACGGGCATTGCCGCCTCGGCGCTGCACCGCCTGCGCCACGCGCTGGGTCTTGCGCCACGGACGGTCACGGTGCATGAACCCTACCAGATGCTGGGTTGGGTTGATGATGAGGTGCTCGACGCGCTGGGCATCGATGTAGTCGGTCTGTGGGACGGCGGCACACTCTTTGGCTACCCTGCCAGAGACTGGCAACCTTTCACCCTCTTTGATGGCACGCCCGTCATGGTACCAGGGCTGTTCAATACCGAGCCAGACGAGGCCGGAGACATCTATCAGTATCCCCAGGGAGACCGTACTGTGCCGCCTTCGGGCCGCATGCCCAAGGGTGGGTTCTACTTTGACGCCGTCGAACGCCAGGAGCCGTACGATCCGGCTACGCTTGACCCCGAGGCGTGGACCCGCGACATGTATCATCTATTGTCCGATGAGGAGCTGCGCCATCTCGAGGCGTGCTCGCAAGAGCTGTACGAGGGCACCAGCCGCGCCATCATCGGGAACTTTGGCCAGGGATCGTTCGGCGACATCGCCCTGGTGCCGGGACTTCAGGTCAAGCACCCCAAAGGCATCCGCGCCGTGGCCGACTGGTACATGGCCACCGCGCTCTACCCCGACTATATCCAGGGCATCTTTGAGCGCCAGTGTGATATCGCCATCCAGAACCTCGAGATGTACCACCAGGCGGTGGGCGAGCGCATCTGCGCCATCTTTGTGAGCGGCACAGACTTTGGCTCGCAGCGCAGTGCCTTTATCTCGCCGCGCGCCTATCGGCGGCTCTACAAGCCATATCACCAGCGCATCAATGACTGGATTCATGCCCACACCACTTGGAAGACCTTTTACCACTCGTGTGGCTCGATGATCCAGCTCTATGACGATTTTGTCGACGCAGGCGTCGACATCGTCAACCCCGTGCAGATCTCAGCAGACGGCATGGCTCCCGAGGTGCTGAAGGAGCGCTGGGGAAGCAAGCTCACCTTTTGGGGTGGCGGTGTAGATACGCAGCACGTGCTGCCCTTTGGCGCGCCAGACGAGGTACGCGAGCATGTGGCGCACAATATCGCTGTGCTCGGGCAAGGCGGCGGCTTTGTCTTTAACAGCGTGCACAACATCCAGGGCGGTGTGCCCACCGAGAATCTGGTGGCGCTATTTGAGGCGGTGACTGCGCACCGTTAACAGACAACGGAAAGAGGACGCCCCAATGGGCGTCCTCGCTGGCTCTGAGTCGAACGCCGGCCGCTTTGCGCGGCCAGCGCAAAGCAACGGCTACTTGCGCCGCTGGAACTTCATGAGCTTGCGCATCTTGCGGTACTTGTGGCGGGCGATCTTTTTGCGGCGTTTCTTGATGACGCTTCCCATGCACTCACCTCTGAAGGCTATCCTACTGTTGAGCAGGCAGGAGTATACCATAGTGCACCCAGGCCTCCAAGCCGCGTATCGCTGCCCGACGCTCTGCGATCGAGCGGCATGCTGACGTCGTATACGCCCCAACCCCCGCGCGCCGGCGGCACCTACGTGCTCGTCATGCAGGCGCACACCACCCTGACTGCCCGGGTGGGCGCGCTGGGACTGTGCACGCTGCCCGCTGGCTGGCTGCTCTACGTGGGCAGTGCTCTGGGCGGGCTGGCCCCGCGGCTAGAGCGCCACGCCCGCCGAGACAAGGCGCTACACTGGCACATCGACCATGTGCTGCAGGCTGCCACCCTCGTCGAGGCCTGGTGCCACCCTAGCCCATCGCGGCTCGAGTGCGCCTGGGCACACATGGTGGCGGCCTGGCCCGGCATCGCGCGCAGCACTCGCCCCATTGGCGCCTCTGATTGCGCCTGCCACACTCATCTCTTTGCAGCCCCCTCGCAGCTCACGGTAGAGGCGGTGTTCGCGGCGCTGGATGACCAATGGCCGCTGCTACGGTGCTCTGTAGAGCAGGCACAGCCAGCGGTTTAGGGCAACCGTTGTAGCCATGAGACGATCAGCGTCGCCGCTTGGTCGCTCAGCTCCTCGCTCTGCGGAGCGAACAGCGCCCCCGTAACTGCAGGGGCCTGCATCTGCCCTCGACCCAGCGCACCAAGTTGCTCGGCGAGCACGGTGGCGGCATCGGGCGACGTCCACCGGCCCGACGGATCGGCAAGAAGCAGCACGGGCGACTCGGCCGCCCCTAGCAGGTCCGCGAGTGTGGTGTCATTATAGGTGCGCAGATAGCTCACATCGATGCGACGGCCGACGGAGGTGATCTCATCGGCATCGTCGAACAGCCAATCTCGGCCGCGGTCAAGGGTGAGCGCACGGTAGGCTAGCACCTGGTCGGGGTTCCATGCCAGAGCAGGCGCCAGCTCGTGCTCGATGCGCCACTCAAGTGCAGCGGGAAAGATCGGACCCACGGGCGGGTCGAGCAGCACGGCGCCAGCCAGGGCAGCCTCGTCTAGCGCCAGTGCCTGCGCCACCACCAGGGCACCCTCGCGCCAGCCAACAGCCACCACGCCAGAGATGTCGCTGCGCCGGCCCAGCGCCTGGGCAGCAGCAACGGCATCGGCGCCCCAGCCCTGGTATTCACCACGCGCATAGCGCACCTCAGGCCCAGCGAGACCCCGAGGCGCATAGCTCAACGCCGCCCAACCTTGAGCAACGAGCGCCGCGCCGCCACGCCAGGGGACGCGCAATCCTTCGGGCCCCACGAGCAGCGCTGCGGGATGCGGCCCAGGACCGTCAGGTAGCTGCAGCCAGGCGGTGCGCTCATTGCCCAAGGCGTCAATGAACTGCACCTGCTCGGCTCTAACACCACCACTGACCTGGCTTTCGGGATCGGGCGCCGACAGCGCGGGCAGCTGAGACACGCGTTCAATGGTCAACGTATGCCCTCCGGCCAGCGCTGGCCAGGCCAGTGACGCCGAGTGCCCAGGCTGGTAGTTGGCCACACGCACACGCAATAGCAGCCGCGTGCGCTCGCGCACCCAAAAGTCGAACTCGGGGTTCAGCGCCGCGGGCGCGCTGCCGTGATAGCCTTCGGCTCCGATCAGCTCGCCTGTGGTGGCGCCGCCCGACCCCACAGTCAGAGGGACCACTACCGCCAGGGGCGTGGTGAGGTCGAGCAGATACAGCGCCTGCCCCGCAGTTTCGGCTGGCGCCGTTTGCTGCCAGGCCAGCAGCGCATAGGGCAACGCCGAGGGCCGGCCCTCGATAAACGTGGTGGCTGCCGGTGCGACGTCCTTCTGCACCACGGGCAGCGGCCAATTGAGGTCATCGGCCAGCAGCGTCAAGCCGCCATCGTCTCGCTCAGCCACCCAGAGACTGCGAGCACCACCGACCCGCTCTTCGAGCTCATAGCGCAATGGCGTCTCTGCACCCGAGAGCAGCAGGCTGCGCCGCTGCACATCATATGGGGTGGTGACCTCACTGCGGATCACGAGGCCAGCCTCGGTATCTTGCACAGCCAGATCTTCAATGGCGAGCAGCTCTTTATCAAGATAGATGGCAAAACGCGCACCTGCGAGCGCATCAGAGAGGGTGGCCTGCGGCGTGGGCCGAGGCGTTGGCGTGGGCAGGGCTTGGCTGAGCGGCTCTTGCTCGCCGGTGCAAGCAGCCACCAGCCATAGCGCCAGCAAAGCGGCCCAGAACCGCGCCCTACTTGAGCACATAGTAGGTGCCCCGCTTGTCACCCACCCGCAGCAGAATCCCGCGCGACACCAGATCGCGCAGGTCAAGACGCACCGTCTCGGCCGAGACCTCGGGGCACAGCTCGCGATAGTCGCTGTTCGTGATCATGTCGTGGGTAG
>JAAYDS010000141.1 GCA_012729155.1 Chloroflexota bacterium
CAAACGCTGCTCTGGCAAGATGCCTACCTGCCCTGGCAACGGCAGCGCTTTGGCGAGGCCACTCGCGCCGCGCGTTACTCGGCCACCCGCGGCGACCCCGAACCGCTGCGAGACGGCGTGAACCGGCCCGTGGGCGCCGACGCCCATGCCTGGGTCGGTGCTGTGGGCGATGCGCTCACCTTGAGCTGGGACGCGCCGCGGCCGCTCTCGACGCTGACGCTGATCGCCGACAGCGCCTTGGACAAACGACTATGGCGGATCTACTCGCGCGTGCCCCTGGAGCAGTTTGCGCCGCCCGATGTGCTGCTGCGTAGATTCACCATCGAAGTGGACGATGGCACGGGCTGGCGCGTGCACCATACGTGCGTGCACAATCATCAGCGGTTGGTGAGGGTGCCGCTCAACCAGACACTGAGGGGCGTGCGTCTGCGCTGCGACGCCACCTGGGGCAGCGACGCAGTGAGGCTCTATGCCCTCTACGTCGATGAGTAGCCTCGGCAGCCCGCTACTGGCGGCAGCGCCTGCCGCCAGTAGTCAGGAGCGGCCTAGTAGTCGGTACGAAAGAACGTGAACGTCGACCCCGAGAGCACATAAGCGCGATTGCTGCCATAGCCGTCCGCGTCGCGCAGGATGTAGCCATTCTCGAACGGGTGCAGCAGCAACACGCCGCTCTCATGGCCCTGCTCGTTGCTGGTGCCCCACCCCAGTGCCGACCGAATAGCCTCGTTGTTGCACCAGATGTAGCCAAACCCGCGGATGGGCAGCCTGCGCCCATCGGGCACATCTGGGTCGCAGCTCTTCTCGGGCATGCTCTCCTGCCAGGCGCTCTCGTCGTCCGGAATGGTCGCCCAGCCGCCGACCTCTTGCCCCATGAGCACGACAAACACATCACCGTCCTCTGACCAGAGCATGCGCCCGTTCTCAAACGGCTGCTCTGCCCAGAACCCGGCCACCGGGGCCGCCTGCAGAGGACAGCCGAGGTCATGCTGGTTGGCGGCCCACAAGGCGGCAAATGGCCCCTCGACAGCCAGCCCGCAGGAAAGTGGCGTTGGCGAAGGGCCAGGCGTAGCCGTAGGGGTGCTCGTTATAGTTGGCGTCGCCGTGGCCGTGGGCGCTGATGTATCGGTAGGTTGCGCCGTTTCGGTGGGCGCCCCTGTGGCTATCTGCGCCGGGTCGACCGTGGGGCCCTCAGTGGGGGCCTCGGGCGTCGCAGTCACTGGGTCGGGCACTGCCGTAGGGAATACCGCCGCTGGCGTGGTGGGCCAGGCCGTTGGCGTACGCAGTAACCAGCCACCACCCCTACCTGTGATGCGCGCGGCCAGAGCGTCCAGGCCGCCTCTGTCGAGGATGGCCCACAGCGCACCTGCCACCAGCAGCACCGCCACAACGCCACCCAGCACGCTCCAGACCCACGTCGGTAGACCACTGCCTGTCTGTCCGTTGCGTTTGCGCAAGCCTTGTGCCAGACGCTCGGCCACTGCCAGGGCCGACTGCGGGCGGCCGCTAGGGTTGAGGTGAAGCAGATCCGCGAAGGCACGATCTACCGCGGGCGATAGCGTCGGGTTCAGCGCCGAGGCCGATGGCACATCTGTCAGCGTTTGTTCGCCCAGGGTGAATGTTTCGCCGCCGACCGGGGCCGCCATCCGGGGGCTCCGCGGCGGCTGGCCTGTCAGCCAGGCGTAGGCCAGAGCGGCCAACGCGTAGCGGTCGCTGGCCGGCGTCGCCGTGGCAAAAGCGGCCTGTTCTGGCGCCGCATAGGCCGCAGCGGCAGCGCGCACCCTCTCTTCGGCGCCCTGCAGTGAAGCAGCGGCCATACCATCGAGGAGCAGGTTGCCCGTGTTTTCGTCGATCAGCACGCAATCGGGGCAGAGCGCCCCATGAACCAGCCCCGCGCGATGCATCGCCTCGAGGGCATCGCCCAGTTGTCGCACATACATCAGCGCCTGTTCGGCGCCTATGGGCTGAGAGCCAGGCCCCCAGACCTCGCTCAGCGGACGCGCCTGGGCGTAGGCCTGCACCAGGTAGGCCATGCCGTCCTCGCGGCCCAGGCTCAAGAGCGGCAACAGCCCTGGGTGCAAGATGGCGGCCAGCTGCTGCGCCCTCACGACAAGCTGCGACCAGAGGCTCTCGTTGCTGGCCAGGGCGGCCGACAGCAAGCGTACCAACACCGGTTGCTGCCGCTGCATATCCATCGCCCGATACACTTCGGTGCCGCACCAGCGCCCCAGCCGAGCATCGATGCGATATCGATCTTGAAGCAACTTGCCGATCATCGTTCCCCCTTGAAGGTCACTGACTGCAGTATACCTTACGGCGGGCAGCCGCAGCAAGACTTGCCCGCTCACCCTAGGCCGTGCTATGCTCTCGGCACCCTACCGTGGAGAGAGCTGTGCATCTCGATCACCTGTTGGCCGCTCTGCCACCCGAATGGCCGGTCGATCTCTTGCCAGAAATCCAGCGGCGCGTGAGCACGATGCGCACCAAGGTCGTCGTGCTCGATGACGACCCCACGGGCACACAGACCGTGCATGATGTCGACGTTCTGACGGGCTGGAGCGTTCCCGAACTCGAGCGCGCTCTGAGCGACGAGACCCCTGTGGTGTACATTCTGACCAACTCGCGCAGCCTTAGCGGCCTGGCAGCCACACGCCTCGCCCACGAGGTGGGCGCCAACCTGCTAACTGCTGCACGCGCCACGGGCCGGCCGCTGGCGGTCACCAGTCGGTCTGATTCTACCCTACGGGGGCACTATCCTGTCGAAACGGACGCTCTGGCTGCGGCCCTGGGGCCGTTCGACGGGCTGCTGCTCTGCCCCTTCTTTCTCGAGGGGGGGCGCCTCACGGTAGCCGATACACACTATGTCGTTGAGGGTGATCAGGCCGTCCCCGCTGCAGAGACCGAGTTTGCCGGCGATGCCGTCTTTGGCTATCGGCATTCAAACCTGCGCGCTTGGATCCGCGAGAAGACGGGCGGCGCCATTACGGCAGATAAAGTGCGCTCGATTTCCCTCGACACCATCCGTCGCGATGGTCC